>JAITOY010000058.1 GCA_031289775.1 Synergistaceae bacterium | reverse complement strand
TTACGAGTGAATCAACCCATGAGTCGAGGTCGATTCGCCGGTACACTACCACACCGCCGATTTTAGCGAACCTCGGGCCTTTAATCTTGCCCTCACATCTGCTCTTTATGAGAAATGACTTACTTTTGCCGAGATAGGCCGCCGCTGATTTCGTATCGAACAGGGCCGGGGCCGTTGTCACAGTGGGGCTCTGCGTCTCCGTACGGCGGCTCATCAGCGGTTCCCCCTTCCAACAGGGCAAGCGCCGACAGCGCCGGTTAGGCGGCGTATACGATCATTCTGTGAATTGCGATAATGGAGTTTTACGAGGGGTCTATGATGCGCTTGTGCTGCAGGTGGTTCTCCGGGTTGGTCTGACCCTCCGTCGTCGTCGCTGCCCCCTGCTGTCACGTTGGCCTTGCGCGTCACGGGACGGCGACTTCTGCTTTGCTGGCGCAGGTGACTCCTTAGCAGAGGGATAGTCGTCCGTAATGCGCGACGTGCCGCTCTAGCTTGGGCACGAGCCCAGCGAGCGGCTTCTAGCTCGGCAATTGCGTTGATACTGGTTTGCAGTTTGTCATCGTCTTGCTTTTCAAGAGCGTCGAGCATCTCTTCTGGTGACAAGTCGTCCTCGATACCAGCTGATAGAGACACACTTTTTATTGCTCCGATGAGCGATTTTTCCGTCTCTTCTCGAACCCCTTTAGATGCAAGAATGGCCCTGGCCGTGTCGATGTCAATTTCTTGAGTTCTTCCATTACTACCCGTTTTGATGTAAAATTTAGTTCTCAATATATTTCTCCTTTCTCTCTCTGCCCGGTACAATCGCCGGGCTTTTTTATTTGGTGCCATATTGGCGCCATCTTTACCACGGTGCCGCTCTGTGACTGGGTTTTACGGCCTTGCGAGTCCACTTGAGTTAAATAGCTTCGTCTCGGGCAATTCAAGCAATTCGGCGATTTTTATTCGCGCGTCGGCTCCAAGCACATACTTGCGATTCTCGGCCATTGAAAAATTTGACGCATGAACGCCGACAATCCTCGCTAGCTCGCAAGCTTTCAGCCCCTTCATTCTGCGTACATCCCTCAACTTCGACATCTTTATCCCCCCTCTCATAATCAAGTCTACAGAAATACTACCCTATAGGATCAGAAAGCGTCAAACCCCGCCGTGCCTGGGAAATTTTTGCCGACTGTTACTAATGCGTTACCAAGCACAAAAAAAAGGGCTTACGGAAAATCCCGTAAACCCTTGCTATTAGCTGGTGGAGCTGAGGGGATTTGAACCCCTGACATCTTCCATGCCATGGAAGCGCGCTCCCGCTGCGCCACAGCCCCAAAGTACAACGGGTGAATTATAAAGATGTTGCGGGTTCCTGTCAACACAGGAATGCAGGCTCCAAGGGAAAAAGTCATGCCAAAAAATTGGTCGGGATGAGAGGATTCGAACCTCCGACCACCTGCACCCCATGCAGGTACGCTAGCCAGGCTGCGCTACATCCCGAGAGCAGAGGTATTGTATCGTTCTTTCCGGCGATGGTCAATATGGAGGGGAAGAAATGCCAGGGCAACAGCATTTACTTTCTAGCAAAATCTCATTCATAAAAGTAAATCCTGTTGCCCTGCAAAGTCACTGAGACCCCCTTTGCATTATCCGCGAAGTATGTTACACTTCGCGGGTTGACACCAAGCGGAGGATGCGCCTCTCACCCGTCGGCTTATAAGTTGCCGGGTCTCGAAAATGGTTACTGACTCAGGGTCGGGGCGCATTATGCGTTACGGCCCTTAATTTTTTTTAATACTATCAGGAGGTGGTTGATCATTAGCAACACCCACGTCAGCAACAAGGATGACGAGCCGCGCGTGAACTCGGAGATCAGGGCAACTGAAGTTTTATTGATCGACGATCAGGGTAATAAGTTAGGCGTGGTTCCGACTCCGGACGCGCTCAGGCTTTCCGAGGAGAGAGATCTCGATCTCGTGGAGGTAGCCCCGCAGGCGACCCCGCCTGTCTGCAGGATTCTGGACTACGGCAAGTACAGGTTCCAGCAACAGAAGAGGGACAAAGACGCCCGCAAGAAACAGAAGAACCAGACCGTGAAGGAGATCAAGATGCGTCCGAAGATCGACCAACACGACTACGACTTCAAGGTTCGGGCGGTCAGGAGCTTTCTTGAGGACGGGCACAGGGTCAAGGTCTCTATCTTCTTCAGAGGAAGAGAGATGGCATTTCTCGACAGGGGGCGCGAGGTCTTAAACCGCGTCATGGCGGATATCGATCCGCTCGGCAAAGTTGAGACGGAACCTCGTATGGAGGGCGCTTACATGAGGATGATGGTCAGTCCCTCTGCGAGCTTGAGTGTGCCACAGCCGCCGCAGAAGCCGGAGAGACCGAAACCCGCTGAGTGATAAAAGCTGCTGGCGGAGAATTTGAGAATTTTCCGTTCAGGCGTTCTAATCGGCGTTTCGCGCGTAACCGCACAAAACAGGAGGGGTCTATAATGCCCAAGATGAAAACACATTCTGGTACAAAAAAGCGTTTCAACGTGACAGGGTCTGGTAAGGTTTCCTACCAAAAGAGCGGACGCCGCCATATTTTGGTGAACAAAAGCCCGAAGCACACGCGCAAGCTACGCAGCAAGGGCATAGTATCGCAGTCATTCGAAGGGCGACTCAAAAAGCTCCTCCCTTACGCTTGATCAGCGAACAATCATCTAGTTTCAAGGAGTGACATCAAATGCGTGTAAAAGGTTCGAGCGCCAGCAGAAGGAAGCTTAAAAAACTATTCTCCATAACAAAGGGTTATTGGGGACGCAAAAAGAACGTATACCGCAGGGCGAGAGAGGCTTACCTGAAGTCCCTCACGAGGATGTACCACGACCGCAAGCGGAAAAAACGCGATTTCCGCAGGCTCTGGATAATGAGAATAAACGCGGCGGCGAGGACAAACGGCATACGGTACAGCGTTCTGATCAACGGGCTCAAGATAGCCGGGATAGAGATAAACAGAAAGATGCTAGCCGACATCGCGGTCAACGACGCTGCGGCGTTCACACAGCTTGTCTCGCAAGCTCGGGGCGCTTTGCCGGCGTAGATCGGCATCAGGCGCGCCAAAATAATATGGGATGAGGACATACAGCTCCGCAGGAGTTGATAAATACATCACAGGGGGGTTCCTGTCAGTGATTCTGGCGGGAACCCTATTGTTGATGGGGTCGTTCGCCATCTACGGCCTCAAGACGCCGCCCATCGACGCGCTGTTTCTCTCCGCGTCGGCCGTCTGCGTGACAGGCTTCTCCTCGGTTGAGGATATCGCGGCCCTGCCTATGCCGTCGCAGATAATCCTGCTCGTCCTCGTCCAGGTGGGCGGCATAGGAATAATGGGGGCGGCCACTGTGCTTGCCCTTATGACGCGCCAGGGCGTGGGACTGCGCCAGAGGCTTTTCATAGCGACAGAGTTCGGCGTGGACTCGCCAATGAACGTCCTTGGCGTACTCAAACTCGTGTTTGCGTACACTTTCGTCTTCGAGACGACGGGCGCTTGCCTGCTTTTTTTAAAATTCGCAGAGATGGGCCTCTCTCCCGGGATGGCCATTTATTACTCCGTCTTCCACGCCGTCAGCGCGTTTTGCAGCGGAGGTTTTTCGCTCTACCCGGACAGCCTCGACAGGTTCAGCGGGACAATTTTACTTCCCGGTACGGTAATGATCCTCATGATCGTCGGCGGCATCGGCTTTCCTGTCTTGAACGAGCTTCGGGACAGAAAGATGGGGCGGATAAAGTTCCTCTCCCCCTACGCGAAGATCGTCCTAACGTCGACCGCCGCGTTTACGATAATCGGCGCGATACTCTACACGGCGTTCGAGTGGAATGGCGCGTTCGCCGGGATGGCGCCCTGGGCGAAGGCATGGAACGGCCTTTTCGTCAGCCTATCCGCTCGCGGCGGAGGGTTTCACACCGTCGACTACCACATGTGGTCGGCTGAAGGGCTGATGACCACGATTTTCTTCATGTTCATCGGTGGCGCGCCGTTTTCGACGGCCGGCGGCCTCAAAATCACCACGTTCGCCGTCCTGCTCCTAGCTGCGGTGAGCGAGATACGACAGGAGGAGGACGTTGTCGCATACGGCAGGAAAATACCATACTCGACCGTCCGGCGCGCGCTCGCCATCGCTTTTATTTACATTCTCACTCTCTTTGTGGCCGCAGTCGCGATTTCAAAACTAGAGACTCTCCCGTTCGACGAAATCGTCTTCGACGTAATATCGGCCCTCGGGACGTCAGGGCTATCGAGTGGAATAACGCCGTTTCTCACCGACGCAGGAAAAATCGTGATAGTATTGTTGATGTTCTGGGGACGGGTCGGAATACTGACTTTCTCCTATTCCCTCATTGGGCGTGAAAGATCCGAGAACGTGCGCTTCCCGGAGACCAACATCCCGATAGGGTGACGTCTTGCGCGTTTCTTTTGCGGGAGGGCGTAAACAGGGGGGTTCGGATTGGCAAAACGAAAGGACAGGAGGACTTATCTGGTCGTCGGGCTGGGCCGTTTTGGAAGCGCGCTAGCCATGCGCTTGACCAACTCTGGAGCGCAGGTCATAGCGGTCGACAAGGTACGTGCGCGAGTAGAGGAGCTGTCCGCCAAGCTGGAATACGTCGGCCAGCTCGACGCGACCGACGAGGCAGCGCTGATAAAAATTGGAGCGAAGATGGTCGATGTCGCGGTTATCTGCCTCGGCGAGCGCATCGAGGACTCCATCCTCGCGACGGCCATCATGAAGGAGCTTGGTGTGCCCAAGATCGTAGCGCGCGCCATGGATGACCTTCAGGCCCGTATTCTGCACAAGGTCGGCGCGCACAAAGTCGTCTCCCCGGAGACGGAGATGGGGCGTCGCGTGGCCGACCTGCTCGAGAACCCGTGGATGAACCACTTCTTCGAGTTCGAGGAGGACAATCTGATAATGGGCAAGATTCCGGCCCAGTGCGACATGATCGGCAAAACGCTCAAGGATCTCGAACTCCCGGCGAAATACGGGTCGACTGTGACTATAATAGAGCGAGGGACGAAAAAAATGCTGCCCTCCGCGAACCTCGTGCTCCGGGAGGACGACGAGATATGGCTTTTCGGGGAAAAAGAGCGACTCGCCCCTCTTCTCGACACAATAGAGCTTGACGATGACGATACTGAAGAAAAAAATACGGAGGAATCCAGATGAAGGAAAAACTGGCGGAACTGCGGCGGGATGGGGAGGCGCGAATCACGGCGGCCGCGACCGTCTCCCTGTTGCAGGAGGCTAAAGGCGCGCTCATTGGTAGACGCGGCGCGCTGACCGAATTACTGAAAGAGATACCGAAGCTCGACCCGGCGCTTCGCCCCGAGATTGGCGGCGCGGCGAACGAGCTGAAAAACTACCTGTCCCGTCTCGTAGACGAGAGGGAGGAGGCGTTGCGCCTCTCGGACTCCGCGATATCGTCGGACTTCGACCTTTCGATCCCCGGAATCCCCCCGATCTCCGGCGCGTTGCACCCGATAACGCAGATGCGCTACGACCTCGACGACACGTTCCGATCGCTCGGCTTCGAAATTTTCCAGGAGGACGACATAACGAGCGAGATGTACGCGTTCGACAACCTCAATTTCCCGCCGGATCACCCAGCGCGGGAGAGCATGGACACATACTGGCTCGCCGGGCACGACGAGGGGCACGGAGGCGAAAGGCTCTGTCTGCGTCCGCACCTCACTGGCGCGAGCGTCCGTTATATGCGGACGCACAAGCCCCCCTACCGTTTTGTCTACCCTGGGCGCGTCTACCGCAACGAGACGACGGACGCGCGTCACGAGAGAGCGTTTTTTCAGTACGAAGCTCTCGTGGTCGACCACGACCTCCCGTTTACCGCCGGTAAAGTGATGGTGAAAAGCATCCTCGACAGGGTGTTCGGGCGAGACGTGCCTGTCCGCATGAGGGTCGGCTTTTTCCCGTTCGTCGAGCCGGGGTACGAGATCGACATGAGGTGTCTCGTATGCGGCGGAAAAGGATGCAGCGTCTGCAAAAATGTAGGATGGATAGAGATCATGCCGGGCGGAACTCCGCACCCAAACGTTCTGCGCGCCGCGAACCTCGACCCTGCCGAGTACACTGGTTTTTACGTCAACATCGGCCTCGACCGCCTCGTGATGATGCGATACGGCGTCGATGACGTCAGACTCTTCCACAGCGCCGACCTGCGCTTCCTGAGCCTTTTCAAATAGTTCATATAAAGGAAGAAAAAAATGAAAATCTCGCTTAATTGGCTGAAGGACTATATAGACATTCCCGAGGATCTCGACTTGTCGAAGCTGGCTTATGACCTCACCATGTCCACGGTTGAGGTCGAAGGCGCGACGTCGATGTCCGAGAAGTTCAAAAACATTGTGATCGGAAAGATCGAGCAGGTGCTCCCCCACCCGAACGCGGACAAACTGCGGATATGCCGCACGGACGTCGGAGACGGGGACGTAAAGGACATAGTCTGCGGGGGGATAAACCTTCGGGACGACATGAGGGTAGCCGTTGCGAAACCTGGCGCGCTCGTTCGCTGGCACGGCGAGGGCGAGCCTGTTGAAATAAAAAACGCGAAGCTGCGCGGGGTGGAGAGCTACGGGATGATCTGCGCATCGTCGGAGATAGGGCTTTTTGAGCTTTTCCCCTTCGATGAGAACGCGACCATCGTGGATCTGTCGGACTTTTGCTCGCCGCCGGGGACTCCGCTCGAAAAGGCCCTTGAGATAGACGACGTCATACTCGATATCGACAACAAATCTCTAACTAACCGCCCCGACCTGTGGGGTCACTACGGCATGGCCCGCGAGATATCCGCACTTTACGGCATACCGCTGAAACCTCTGCCATCTTCGGAGCTTCCGGCTTCTGACGGCGACCTCAGGATAGAGATAGACGACTCCGTGCGTTGCGCCAGGTACATGGGGCTACGGATAGAGAACGTAAATACGAAACCTGCGTCGTTCAAGATTCAAAGCCGCATCTGGCGGGTGGGCATGAGGCCGATAAACGCGCTGGTCGACATAACGAACTACGTCATGCTCGCTGTAGGTCAGCCGACTCACGCGTTCGACTCCGGCAACATCGAGGGCGGCATCACTGTTCGCAGAGCACGCGACGGCGAAAAACTGCTGCTTTTAAACGACAGGGAGCTTGCGCTCACGAACGAGGATCTCGTCATCGCTGACGACGAGGAGGCCGTGGCGCTCGCCGGCGTCATGGGCGGCCGAAAGGACTCCATCTTGGAAGGCACGACGGACGTCATACTCGAGATCGCGAACTTCTCCCCTCTTGGCGTCCGCAAAACGGCCACACGCTTCGACGTTCGCACGGAGGCGTCGATCAGATACGAAAAGGGCGTCGACCCGCAGAGGGTGGATCAGGCTGCCGCGATCGGCGTCTCGCTGCTCAAAAGCGAATTCCCCGAAGCGAGGATAACCGGCAAAGTCGACAATTACCCGCGCCCGCTGGAAAAAACCCGCGTAACTGCCTCGCTCGACTGGCTCGCGAGGCGGATGGGCAAACGCCTCCCGGATGAGACGATTAAAATGATGCTCGAACGCCTTGGTTTTGGCGTAGAGATAAAAGGCGACGAGTTGCGCGTTCTCGTCCCGTCCTGGCGCTCGACTGGGGACATATCGCTCCCGGACGACATCATGGAGGAGATAGCGCGCCTTCACGGCTACGAGAACTTCGACCCGACGCCTATAACATCGGCCTTCGAACACTCTATAAACCAGAGAGGTCACGAGTTGGAGCGCAGACTGCGCGAGTACCTGTCGTTCAGGTGCGGGATGCGCGAGATCTTCACATATCCCTGGATGAAGGACGAGTTCATCGCGGCGATCGCGGCCCCGACCGGGGACATGCTCAAAATAGCCGCCCCGCCGGCGCCGGACGAAAGATACATCCGCTCGACGCTCCTGCCAAACCTGGCGAGGGCCGTTTCGGAGAACATCCGTTTCTACGACGAATTTTCCATCTACGAACTGGCCCAAGTCTTCTCAAACAGGGAGTACGGCTCGCCGTACGACGAGCGAGAAAGGCTGCCGCTCCAGAGGCGTTGTCTCGCCGGCGCGGTCGTGGGCGACGGCGCGAAAACGCAGGAGCTGTTCAGAAGAGCAAAGGGCATACTCGAGAACATGTCGAGGTGGGCTCACATGGAGGATCTGTCTCTCGAACAAACCAGCGAGTCCGAAAAACCCGCATGGGCCGACGACGTCGTCTGGCTCGACGTGAAACGCGAGGAAAAGACAGTAGGCCACTTGGCGCTTCTTTCGAGGAAATCCGCGTTGGCCGCCGGCATCAAGCAGGCGTCTGTGATGCTGTTCGAGCTCGACGTCGACTCGCTCGAGCCCTTCACATCCCGGACAAACCACTTCAGACGCCTTCCGGAGTATCCGCAGGTCGAGTACGACATATCCATGATATTCGACGAAAAGGCGAGGTGGTCCGACGTCGAAAGCGTCGTCCTCGGCAAAAAAGGCCCGGGCGACCTCATCAGATCCGTCTCGTTCATCGACGAGTACAGGGGGCGCCAGATACCGCAGGGCAAAAAGTCCCTCACCCTGCGCCTCGTAATCGGCTCCGACGAAAAAACGCTGACGTCAGACGAGATAGAGAAATCCGCCGGTTTGATTACAAAACGCCTGGCAAAACAGCTCGGGGGAGATCTCAGAGTTTAAACGAAATTATGGGGAAGCCGCGATTACAAGGTCACGACTTCCCTAAATGACGCAACTTACGAGGGTCATGTTGTGAAACCTGTTTATCAGCTGGCCGTCCGAGCTCCGCACTGGGCATATCTCACCGCCGGAATACACAAAAAGCCAGGGGATGCCGCCGCCAGCGACCGATTGGACTCTTTCAATCTCAGCCATGTCGTCGAGGCCAAGCACGAAGTTCCGAACTATACATGAGACAAAAAACGCAAAACTTCCCTCCCCATGCGTACACTGGCGGACTATTTTCCCCGCGCTGTCGAGCACGTCCTCGGAGTCGATTCCTCCAACGCCAAGCGTACTGTTCAGCGGCGCCGAGCCGCCCAACACCACGTCGCCGTTAGGAAGCTGCTTTAAAATGGAGCGGGTTATGGGAGGGGCGCCGTCGTTGCAGTCTATGGTAATCGGGAATATGATATGCGCGTTGTCTATCTGGCCGTTGCGAGCGACGCCTATGGATTCGAAATACTCTATCGAGGGCCTTCCGTTCACCTCTTTGAGTATCGGGCCCTCGACATTTGTGACTATGGCCTTTCTCTCCAACATCTTGTCGCTCGTGAGCATCGATATATTAAACGTCGGGTTTATGTTCCCTCCCATGACGATGATGGCCACGCGGTCATTGTATGTTTGCCCGTTGCAGATGACGCGAGGGTCGCGGAAAACCGTCGAAAAGTCTGACGGCAGCGTGCCGAAAGCTGGAATTCCTCCAGACGTCTCGTTAAGGAATTCGACGATCTTGTCCCCGCTTATGGCGTCCATGAGCGGAGCGAATGTGAGCATGAGCTTAGAGACGTCCGGAAGCCGCGACGACGTCCTGGCGTAAAGGTCGGCCAGCTTCTCACGCTGAGAGTCCGCCAGGGAATCCGACACTCCAGCCGCGAACGAGACATCGTCGCTCGTCAACACGGCGATGGCGAGCATCTCTTGACCGGCCGCCGCGCTTGTTGCGCTGCAAAGCGTGTTTATCCCAGCAACATCAAAGGGAAGCAGGGAACAGATCTCCTCCACTGAGCCGGACTCCATAAACTCCAAGTGGCAGACCATGATGCCGACGGAGTTTTTCAGCAAACCGCCCAAGTCGAGACGATTCATTATTTCCATCGCCGCCGCCGCCGGGTCGTCTATCTCCATGGTATGGGCTTCCAGAACTTTTATCACAAGCTCGTCCCCCTCTGGGCTATACTATACGCGAAAACGCCGTTTCCAAGACATCCATTAATTGTAACATTTTACTTGTGTCCGTCCATAAGCACAGTACAGGCGCCGCAGTGTGCTTCGTCAGACGTTAATGTCCCATTTATAAAAGTCCAACGAGTTCCTCCGGGGAGGAGATGATAAAGTCCGCGCCGTTTTCGCGCAGCTCCTTTTCAGTCCGAAAGCCCCACGTGACGCCGACCGCGCTGCAGTGCGCGTTTTTGGCGGTCTTCATATCGACCCCCGTGTCTCCGACAAAAAGGGTTCTGTCCGGCGAAACAGCCAGCGTCTCGAGGACGAGGTTCGCGATATCAGGGGCCGGCTTCAACTGCAAGCCCGTCCTGTTGCCGACGGCAAAGTCGAAGCGATCCGGCCCGAAAAACTGAGCCACCGTGTACTGGGTCTGGGCGTCCGGCTTATTCGATACGACGGCCATTTTGACTCCGGCCTTCGCGACAGCGTCGAGCGTGCCGGTAATTCCGTCGTAAGGACGCGTCTTGTCCACGGCGTGAGCCTGGTAATACTCGACGAAAACTTTTCTCACGCGCTCGATCTCGTCCGGTGTCCTTGCCTTCTCCGGCATAATCCTGGTGACGAGGTTCACCACTCCGTCACCAACGAAATATTTATAAGCGTTCGTCTCATGCACTGGCCAACCGTTCAGCGACATGACATAATTGCCGCTGTCCGCCAGGTCGTCCAACGAGTTCAGCAACGTCCCATCGAGGTCGAACAAAACCGCTTCGATCATTTTGAATCCCTCCAAACGAATATTCGGAATTTGCGGGAGAGCGCGCCGCCTATCCTCGCTCAGACCTGCGCAAAACATACCCGCTAATGTTTGGAAATATAACCCCTGCGGGGAATAAAAACAATAGATCGGGGACGATAAAATTTTAAATTCATACTTGACATAAGGAATTAATAAGATTAGAATCACCTCAGTAATAGATTGGTTGTCTCCCCCAAAAAAATGGAGCGGGTCTATGTTCGGATCCGCTCCATTTTGTGTTTTAAAATTTTGGCGAACACCCAGCGGGCCTCGGTTAAGGTCTTGAGGTTCGATATAAGAACATGTGGGCAATAAAAATTTTTTGCAACAACCATCCGCGACATTATCCTCAAAATCAATATAATACAGCCCTTCATTGTACATTTATACAGGGACGAATTTGTCGCGATCTACAATGCCACATCGGAAACAGGAGAGTAAGATTGTGCCATAAGATGAAGACGAGGGCAAGACAGGTAAAGACTGAATAAAGACTGGATAAAGACTGGATAAAGATAACGCGACCGCTCATTGGCGGACGTTTGAAACAATAAAAGAGCTCGGCCCGGTTTTCGGAACGAGCGAAAGTCAAGCTTACAGGCGTCCGCGCCAAAAATAAAAACACCCACAGCGGCGCGGACACCGCTCCTTCCAGGTAAGCGCGTTTTCACCAAGAATAATCCTGGCCACGCAGCGCGTGCGGCGCCAGGATTATTCCGTTTTTCTCGGGGCTATCCGGCTCGGCTATCTCCCGGAAGAGCTGCAAGGCGTACCGATCCGTCATGCCGGAGATCCAGTCGACAGCGTCTAGCGACGACATCTTGCCCCCGCCAAGGGCATGCTCGAACAACGTCCCTATGACGCGCGCCACCTTAGGTTCCTCTTTTTTTATGGATTCGTGAGAGTAGACAGAGACGTAGAGGAAATTTCGCAGATTCTCTATCTGTTCGAGAAAAGGGCCGCTGAACTCCACGCGGCCGCTGTCGCTGTTCGCGACGACGTCGCGCACGAGGGAGTCTATCCTAGCTCCGTGCGACGCGCCCAATACATCGATAATCCCCCCCGGGATATCCTCCATCCTCAGGAAGTCCGCGCCCAGAGCGTCGTCGAGGTCGTGATTCAGATAGGCGATGGAGTCGGACACCCTTACGACCCACGCCTCGACGGTCGACGGGCTTGTGAGGTTGAATCCGTCCCTCACGTCGATCTGTCCCTTGGAGTGCTGGATTATCCCCATGCGCACCTCCCACGTCAGGTTGAGCCCACTGCCGTCGCGCTCCAACACGTCCACCACGCGAAGGCTCTGTTCCGCGTGGTGGAAGCCGTGAAGCCCATGCGAGATGGCCAGTTCGCGCAACGCCCTCTCGCCAGTGTGGCCGAACGGCGTGTGCCCAAGGTCGTGCGCGAGCGCTATCGCCTCCGTGAGATCCTCGTTCAGCCGAAGCGCGCGCGATATCGTCCGCGCTATCTGCGCCACCTCGAGCGTGTGGGTGAGGCGCGTCCGCGTGTGGTCGCTCTCTGGAAGAGAAAGTACCTGCGTCTTGTGCTTCAGCCTCCGAAATGACTTGCTGTGTATAATCCTGTCGCGGTCACGTTGGAAGGCAGTCCGGAGAGGACAGAGTTTCTCTTCCCGCTCCCTCCCCCGGCTCCTCGCCGACGCGCAGGCCCAGGGCGCGAACCACTCGAGCTCGCGTTTCTCCCACACCTCCCTCAACGACATACCGCCGCTCTCCAAATCCAAACTCGTCAGACTCCCTCCGGCTATTTTTAAAACAATCGCGACCGATTTGTACCCGCCCGCTGAGTAACTTTAGCACAAGCGCCACAGTAATAAAATGTCCCCGCGCAGGCTAAACGAAGGGCTCGGAGGTTCAAAGCGCCAGGACAATCACGGAGTTCAGTTTCGCCGAGCGAGCCTGATCAATCTGTCATGCTTATCCGAGGCGATTTTATCAGGCGGTTTTTTGCTGAGCTGGGCAGGACTATGCTGGTGGTCAGCCGGCCATGCCGGGCGAGCTCCGAGAGGAGTTCCTCCAGGAACTCGAGCGACGGCACCTGAATCTCAAGCAGGTAGTCGTTCGTGCCTGTGAGCGACCAACAGGAGGCGACCTCTGGAATACTGGCCAGCGCGTCGTTTACAATCTGCTCGTTTCCCGAGTTCGCGGACAGGCTTATGAGCGCGGAAAGGCTGTATCCGACCTTGCGAGGATCGATCGCGGCGCTGTACCCTGTTATTATCCCCTCTTCCTCCATGCGTTTGACCCTCTCTATCACCGCGGTTGGAGAGAGCTTCACCTTCTCGGCGAGCTGCTTGAACGAGATTCTGCCGTTTTTCTGCAGTTCCTCCAGTATTCTCCACCCTATCTCGTCCACATTGCGAACCTCTTTGTCGGCTTTGTCAGACATGGCCTCGCCTCATTTCCACTATTAATCAGCTCTTCCTAAACGCATAATAAACTATAACCGGGATTTGCAAAAGAGAAAGCCTGGAATATTTTAAGGAAGGGTCAATGTATCATCAGCGAATGAACGAAACGCGGCAAGGGCCCGCTCCGGCGAGATGTCGGCCAGACAGTCGACTGGGCAGCCGTAATTTCGGCATCCAGCCTCGCGACAGCTCACGCGCAGTTCACGGAACCAGGGCATCCGGAAGTTCATCCAGTTTGCGTCCGTTATGCCGAAAAACCCGAGGGTCGGGGTTCCGACGAGAGCGGCGAGGTGCAGCGGCCCTGTGTCGTTGCCGACGGCAACCGTCGAGGCCTCGGCAAGCGCCGCCATAATGGGAAACGCGGCGCGATCCACGAGGTTCAGGACGGCGTCGCTCCGCAGTGCCTCCGTTATCTCGCTGCCGACGCGGGATTCCATCTCTCCATGTCCGTTCAGGGCAACTCCCCAGCCCTCTTCGAGGAGAGGGGCCAAAAATTTTATCCAGTGGCGGACAGGCCAGAATTTCTGCGGTTTGCTCGCGCCGATGATAGCGAAAAGTTTTTTCTCCGGCAGGCCGGACAGCATGGAGCGGGCGATCTCCCTGTCCTCTGGCGCCGTGAATATCCCAGGGATATCGCGTTTTGTCGATTCCACGCCCAAAAGGTCGAGATGATCCCAGTGTGCGTTTTTATATATAAACTGCATCCCCGAGTTGTATCCAAAGCGCTGCTCGACGCGGCTCAAAGCCGCGACGCAGGCAGCGGCGCTTCCTCTCTGAAAACTGAACAGCCACTTGAAGTTAGCCGCGCGAACCCTGCTTGCGACCTTGAAAAAATCAAACGGCCTTTTTTTATTGTCCCAGAGCAGCACGTCGTCTATGTAGGGCTGTATCTTCAGGCTGTCACCGTAAATCGGCCTCGTCATGAACGTGACGCGCACATCAGGGTATTTTATCTTGAAGCGATGCGCCGACGCCGCAGTCTGAAGCACGTCGCCAAATGCGCTGAACCGTATCCATAAAACCCGATCCCCCGCCTTCGGCCAGGGGTTCGGGTTTTTCGCCGGTATTTGCAAAACTTCACCGCCCCAACTCGCCATCCCTATCCGCCCGTCATGCCGCGTTTCATTTTATGGTATAGATCCTTCAGCAGAAGCTGCAGGATCTTCTGTACGCCGTTTTGGAAAATATCCATGCGTAAACGGTGAAAAATTTTCCCATAGCATTGCGATGTTCTGCGATGCAGGTACTGACATTCCCTAACCGCGTACACCATAAGGTCTATAACATCGCGAGCCGAACGTCCCCAGGGTGTCTTTAGATACGTCTTCCAATACAGGCGTTCGAGGTCGGTGCCGACCATCCCGACCCAAGGTTTTGTGTTGGCGATCGCGTGGAGGATGCGGCCCGAAAGATCGCCCCAACATAGGCCGCTGTTGAATTTCTCGTCTATGATTTTAATGTCTTTGTAGAAACATGAGTTAATCAGATCCTGATCCGGAAAATCGGCGCAATGCCCATAACGTTTGAACCATGCAGAGCTCTCCTCAACCAGCGAGTGAGTTACCCTTATTTTTGAGAGGTTCATTACGAGAACCCCAGAGTTTATATACGTTCTCCACTCGCACCCAATGAGTCTGCATCTAAGTGCCTGGAGTGAAAAAAAACTGATCCTCTCCTTCACTCCGTAGTCTATCGCGCCGGCAAGCGAACGATCCCCCAACGGAATATCCCAGAGTTCCTTTATGTCCATGTTGACGACTATGTCGCAGTCCAGGTATATCACCTTTTCGAGCGAAAGAATATCCGGGATGAACAGGCGAAAGAGGGCTCCTAGTGACCAGTCCTTCGTAAGTTCGACTACATCGTCTCCTATTCGATCCATAAATGGCAACACGTCATGAAACTCGGTTTTTTGACCGAAAGCTGCGGCAGTTTCATTAAAAAGGGAGCGATTCTCCTCCGTAAGCGTATCGTCGTGCAGGATATGCACGAGAATCGCACTCTTTGTGTGTTCGAAAATTGAAGTCATGACAACACCGGCGTAGCTCGAATACACGCCCTTTGGATCATAAACAGCCAAAACTACGTGAACAGCGTCATTACTCTCCAATACGACCCCCCCAAAAATTTCGTTTCTTCCGTCATACTGGAATCGCGATGACATTGCCATTTTATGCCGACGGGAATAGCAAGGAATCTTTTTCGAAATTCGCTTTTTATCCCTCTCGAGCGAACCCTCGCCTCAGTCTGTGATATATGTCATTCACTAACAGCAAGGTTATCTTCAGGATATCGCTCCTGCCGATATCTCTACGCAAGCGGTTGAACACGTTCTTGTAGCATCTCGACATACGACGATGAGTATACGCCGAGTCCTTTACTACATCGAGCATGACGTCAATTATCTCATCTCTCGAAAGGCGTCCCCATGGGGTCTTGAGATATGTCTTCCAATAAATGCGTTCAAGCTCCGAACCTTCCAGGCCATTCCAGGGTTTGGGGTGCGCCCTCGCGTGCAGTATCATGTTGGAGATGTTGCCATAGCAGAGAGTGCTGTTGAACCTGCTCTTTATTATTTTTATATCTTTGCAAAAACAAGAGTTGATCAAATCTTGATCCACGAGTTCGGCACAATGTCGATACAGCTTGAACCAGATGACGCCTTGCTGGATTAAGTTATAATTCTTCCTTATTCGGTCTAAATCCATGAGCAAAACTCCTGCGTTTACGTACGATTTTCTATCGCACCGCATGAGAAAACACCTGAATGCTTTTGCGGAGAAGATTCTGAACGGTTTGTCCCCAGGACGATCCAACACCCCGGCCAACGAGTGATTTTCCAGCGGAATATCCCATAACTCGCCTATATCCATAGTGATCAGGATATCGCAGTCCAGATAAATCATCTTGCTCTGAGGAATAATATCCTGTATAAAGAGCCGAAACAACGTGCCTCGCGACCATTTTTCCGACAATTCGAGCGCGACATCCCCAATGCTTTCCATACAATCTGAGACGTCGTGAAATTCCACAGTCTGCTCGAACGAATTCGCAATCTCGCCCAGGAAAGCGCGGTTCTGTCCTGTCAAAGTCCCGTCGTGAAGGATGTGGATACAGACATATCTTTTGGTATGCTCGAAGATCGTGACCATAACGACCCCCGCGTGGCGTGAATAAGTTCCCTTCGGATCGTAGACGGCCAAGGCGACATGTATCATATCGTCATTCAGAGAACACACCCCCAGTAGACTAGGAAATCGCTCGAATGCGGAACTGATGATTCCAGCGTAATTTTAACGTAATAGTGAGGAAATTGCCAGACTCGGGTGACAAACTCACCCGAACCTCCGCGCTTGGCTTCTTGCGCAACTCTTCAAACTCGGGTAATATTCCGGTTAACTCCCTTCCGGAGGATGTTATAATAAACTCAAACTTTCTAACTAAACTCGCGAGGAGGATGTTCTGTTATGAAAAAATTCATGTCACTTGCAGCAATGATGTGTCTTCTCACCCTTTCCTGTGCCGCGTCGTCCGCGTCTGCCCCTGAGTACACGATCAGGGTCGGCGCGGTCGTCTCGGAGATTCACGCTGACTTAGTGGCCATGCGGGAGGTTTTTGTGCCCCAGATCGAGACGGAATCAGGCGGTAGAATCAAGGTCGAGGTTTACCCGAACGGACAACTGGGCGGAGACCGCGAGATGACTGAGGCGGTTCAGATGGGGACGCTTCACATTGGAATGCCTGCCTCCTCGGCATTGGCCGGTTTTGACAAACGTATGCAGGTACTCGACCTTCCATATCTTTTTACTAGCCGCGAGTCGGCGTTCAATGCCCTCGACGGAGAGCTTGGCAAAAAACTTGAAGAATATATGCTGCAAAAGGGCATCTTTAACCTCGCGTATGTTGAGAATGGCATGCGCCACGCCATGAATAACAGAGGGCCGATCAGAACCCCGAACGACATGAAGGGCCTCAAGATACGCACGATGGAAAACCCGATGCATATGGCGTATTTCAAGGAGCTGGGGGCGAACCCGACGCCGCTGAACTACGGCGAGCTCTACACCGCTCTCCAGCAAGGCGTCGTCGACGCGGCAGAATGTCCTTACGCGCTGATATCGGACAGCAAGTTTTACGAGGTTCAGAAATATGTGTCGGAGACGGGGCATATATTCTCGGTCACTCTGCTTATCGCGAACAAGGACTTTATCGATAAACTTCCCGACGATCTGCGCGCGATAGTGATCAAAGCCGGGCGGGATTACGCGAAGGCCCAGAGGAAGCTGATGGCCGGCATGGAGGCGGACTACAAGAAGCAGATCGAAGCGAGCGGCATGAAGGCAAACGGACTTACGCCGGAGGAGAAGAAGCCATTTGTGGACGCTACGGTGAAAGTCTATGCCCAGTTCGAGGATCAGCTGGGCAAGGAGATAATGGACATAGCGAGGAAAGTCCAGAAGTAGCGGAAATCAACTGCGCCGCCGCGAATATCTCACGCCCTGGTTTCGCGCTCTATCTCGCTTCTGAGGCTGGGTAGCGGAATGCCTTTTTCCTTCGATATCCTTAGCAGGTCGTCATATTCCGGCATTTTTCTTAGTTGGCGGCCCTCGAGGATCGCGGTTTTAAATCTCACGTCTCCGAGCGATGTATGAACGCTTTCGACCTCGCGCTCCAGAAAGATGCGGCGCGTGGCTGTGATCCGGACGCCAAGCGTCGTTGTCTCGCGTATTACGATTTCGCCGAGACGTTCGGCCTCGCTCGCTTCGCACAGGCAACACAGTTTGACGGCGGGGCGGCCTTTTTTCATCAGGATGTTCTCGCACCAGACGTCGAGCGCTCCGTTCTCCAATAATTTTTCCATAACCGGGGCGAAGTCCTGCGGGTTCATGTCGTCGATGTTGGCCTCGACGAGCGCGGGTTCGTCTCGTTTGAAGCGGCCAGCCGCGCCTTTGATCTCAAGGAGCGTGGCGCGCAGGGCGTTCGGGATGTCCGGCGTCTCCTTCGAACCAAGGCCCGTCCCTACGCATAGCACAGTGCCGGCCGGAATGTCGCGGAAGCCCTCCGGGCCGGCCAACACCCGCAGGATCAACGCGCCAGTCGGCGTCGTCCTCTCCATCGGCTCGCCGAGAGAAAATATCTTCAGACCTTTCAGCAACTCCGCCGTCGCAGGCGCTGGAACTGGCAACAGGCCGTGAGCGCACATCACGGTTCCCGACCCGACGTTCACAGGGGACGATATCACCTCCGGCCAGCCAAGCCGATCCATTAGGAGCATGGCCCCTACCACGTCGATTATGGAGTCCACCGCTCCGACCTCGTGGAAATGTATCTCCTCCGGCGTTGTGCCGTGGATTGCGGCCTCCGTCTCCGCGAGAAGCGTGAAGGCGGAGAGCGATGTTTCGCGCGCTCTATTCGGCAGGTCGCTCTCCGCCAGTATCGCTTTTATGTGTGAGAGACTCCTGTGCGGATGATGCTCGTGCGAGTGTACGTTTGCCTTGATGCCGGATATGCCCGAGCGGGTCTCGCGTCGCGCCGAGATGGAATATCCGTCGAGCTTTATCCCTCCGAGCAGACTGGCGAGGCTGAAATTACCGTCGAGCGACGTCGCGATGTCCGTGAGGGCGCCGAGAAACATGTCGCCTGATATGCCGGCCGTCGCGTTCAGGTGGATTGTTTTATGGTTCCCGGCGTTTTTGTCCCCGGCCGGGCGTCCGGAAAATTTTAATTCTGCGGGGAGGTTTTTCATCGTCGTCTATATTCTCCTGTCCTTTCGCCCGGGGTTTTGACGCGTTTCGTCATCCGGGTTGATTTTGCATTAATGGGATTATACATCGACGGTAGCAAATAGGTATATAATCGTGGCGGAGTAGCGTGGCGAGGGGCCATAAAAACCCAGGAGGTCGATCCATGCTTGAGAAAATAGATCTTTCGCGCAAGTTGGACAGGGATGAGTACAAGAAGGTCGCGCCCATGCTTCGTGACAGGCTCGGCGAGCTGCAGCGGCTCGCGCGCTCCGCCGGGATGCCAGTCGTCATAATCTTCGAGGGCTGGGAGGCGTCGGGCAAGGGGACGCTGATAAACGAACTGATTCTTTCGCTCGATCCGCGCGGTTTCATGGTTCATTTCGTCCACGCGGCCTCTGACGACAACCAGAACGCTTATTGGCCGCCGATGAAACGATTCTGGGAGATGTCTCCGCCGAGGGGACGCATAGGCATATTCAACAGGAGCTGGTACAGGCTTGTGATGGACAATCCTGCCATGATGCCGTTGTGCGTGGACATATCGTCATTCGAGAGGCAACTCTCCCAGGACGGATACATAATAATAAAATTTTTCCTCCACATCAGCAAAAAAGAGCAGAAAAAACGTCTGAAGAAGCTCGACGACGACAAAAACTCGACGTGGCGCGTGAGCGAAAAAGAGTGGCAGGACAACAAAAACTATGACGAAACGGTGAAGCTTGTAAACGGCATAGTTCAATACACGGACAAGTCCTACGCGCCCTGGACCTTGATCGAGGCGCACGACAAAAGATATGCGGCGGTGAAGATACTCAGCACCGTCGTAAAACGCGTGGAGAAGTGTTTGGACGCGTACGGGCTCAAAAAACTGAGCGTCATGGCGCCAGACTCCGCAGAATTCGCAGAATCCGAGGGTCTTGAAGGCGAAGATGGGTTGGCAAATTTCACCCTCGAGCCATCCATACTCAAAAATCTCGACCTCAACAAGGCGCTGGAGCGCCCCGTCTACGAAGAGAAGCTGCCGGCGCTTCAAGGCAAGCTGAGGGAGCTTCAGTATGAGCTCTACAAGGTTCGGCGTCCCATGCTGATACTCTTCGAGGGCCAGGACGCGGCCGGCAAGGGGGGCTGCATAAAGCGGCTCACCCAGAAGCTCGACCCGCGCGGATATCAGGTGTCTCCGACGAGCGCTCCGAACGACTGGGAGCGCGCGCACCACTACCTCTGGCGCTTCTGGGAGGTCTTCCCGAAGGCCGGGCATATCTGCATCTACGACAGGACGTGGTATGGACGCGTCCTCGTGGAGCGAGTCGAGGGTTTCGCGCGGGAGTCGGAGTGGCGAAGGGCTTACGGCGAGATAAACGAGATGGAGGATCAGTTGACGCGGTATGGAACGATAATCGTGAAATTCTGGCTCCAGATAGACCCTGACGAGCAGCTCATCCGCTTTAACGATCGCAAGGACAACTCGGACAAAAA
This sequence comes from Synergistaceae bacterium, assembly GCA_031289775.1. Taxonomy (GTDB): domain Bacteria; phylum Synergistota; class Synergistia; order Synergistales; family Synergistaceae; genus JAITOY01. Next base: position 8,449 of record JAITOY010000058.1, on the reverse strand, counting down.
TTGGAAGATAACGGACGAAGACTGGCGAAACAGGGAGAAGTGGCCCCAGTACGAAGAGGCTGCCGAGGAGATGATGCTTCGCACGAGCACGACGTTTGCCCCATGGACGATCGTGGAGGCGAACGACAAGCTTTACGCTCGCATAAAAGTTCTGAAAAAAACTGCGGACGCGCTGGAGAAGGCGCTGCGCCAAGCCTGACAGCGTCGCCGGGCAAGGTTCTGGAGGTAGAGATTATGATTATTCACAGTACGGCAGGGGGCGAGTGATGGCGCAGCCCGTGATATGGGCGTCGCTCGTGGTTTTCAGGTCGCTGTGCTGCGCCCTTCCGCACGAGCGCGCTCTCTCGCTCGGCGGTTTTTTGGGACATACGGTCGAGAGGTTTTCCTCGAAAAGAGTCCAAAGGGCGCGCGCCCGGTGCGAACGAATGCTCGGGGTTGACGCTGCCGAGGCAAGCAGGATTATTTCAGGCGTATACTCCCATTTTGGGATGAGCTTGGTCGAGTTTCTGCGCCTTCCGAAAATGATAGGCCACATAGAGGAGTTAGTCGAGGTCGAGGGCTACGAACACTTCGAGAGGGCTATGGATAAAGGCCGCGGCGCCATTTTCCTCTCGGCCCACATCGGCAACTGGGAGTATGGCGCAGCCCTCCTGGCCAGCAGGGGCATTCCGATGAACGCAATCGGCGCGGAACAGCGCGACTCACGCATAACCAAGGCAATTGCGGATCTGCGGAGAAGCGCCGGGGTCAAGCCGCTCGCGAAAGGCCTTGGGCTCAAGGGCGCTTTCTCGTGCCTTCGCGCCGGCGAGACACTCGCGGTTCTTCTCGACCAGAACGCCAAGGATGCCGGCGTAATTTCGCCTTTTCTCGGCTTCCCGGCGAGCACTCCAACCGGCCCGATAAAGCTCGCAAGGAAGTTCGGCTCTCCCGTTCTGCCTGCCCGGGTCATACGCCGCCCGGATGGAGAGCGGTTTTTGATGACGATAGATCCGCCCCTCGAGGGGCCGGACGGCTCTCCATTCGTGGAGGATATCCAATATGCCGCTGACAGGTGCAACGAGGCGATATCCTCCTGGATAAAGGAGACGCCCGAGCAGTGGCTCTGGACTTACCCGAGATGGGAGAGCACTCTTGGCGACAGATAGTGTGGCGAATCATGGCTTATTGTGGAATAGACCCGGGGCGGGATAAATTTGGGCTCGCGGTCGCCGGCGGCACAGGGGGGGAGAACCTGCTTTTCTCCGCGATTCTACCGCTCACAGCGATCGGCATTGTGTCCGAGTGTCTCCATAGCGGCGACTTCGGAGACGTATCCGAATGGCGCGCGGAGAACCTCTCGAAACTGCTTGTTTTTGATATTCGCGCATTATTCGTCGGGAATGGAACAGGTTTGGATTTTTTCAGGAGAAAATTTGACGAAAGCGGCATACTGTATAATATAATAAACGAGCGTATGACAACTCTGGAGGGCAGAGATTTGTACTGGAAACTTCATCCTCCCTCCGGCCTTTGGAAGTACATTCCGCTTTCGCTCAGAACGCCGGGACGTCCAATCGACGATTTGGCCGCTTGGGCGATTTTGATGCGAGGAATCAAGAATGACCCGGTGCTCACATAAGGGCTTTGGGGGAGGGAGGATAACCAAATGGCTGCGGGCGGAAGCGCTTTATTATCAACGCTCGTCAATTCGTATACCGGAGCGCTTATTAGCGTGAGCCAGACGGTCGGTATACAGGCGGAATTTTTGAAGGGTGAGATAACGCCAGGGATCAACGCCCCCGGAAGCAGGGTGGCAGCGTTGATAGGGATAGTGGGCTCCGGCGTTCACAGCACGGCGTCCGTCATGGCCGACCTGAGCGCGTTCGAGTCCTACGTGGACGCGTTTACCGGCGGCATGGTGAAGGCTAACGTCGAAGATCCGATGTCCATGAGCGTCTTAGGCGAGCTGACGAACATGATAAGCGGCCAGGCGCTGATAAAGGCGGATGTGCCCGGCCTAGACATAACGCCGCCGCAGCTCCTCTCGGGCGAGAACATCATGGCGATCCCGCCTAAGAAACAGGGAGTGAAGAGTTTCACTCTTCCGTTCAAAATTGGGAGGGGAAAGCTATACCTGATCCTATCCGTGCATGGCTGCTGATACCAATTCGAGTCCTAACGGCTGTTATTTTACCCTGCCTAAACGAAGGCATATCTTGACTTTTTACGTTTATCTTTTAGGTCTTTGACATTGACAAAACAGCCCTTTCTCAAAGAGCGAGAGCCCTCTCACGACAAAGGGGGCTCCCACAATCTATAAACGTCTCCTACAACGTTTTGACAATATTAATTTCGGCTTTTTTGGGGCTGGACTTTATACCGATTCAAAAAATTTCTGTCATGCCATTTCTGCGCAACGACCATTCTATCGCCTCCGGCGCCTCGGTCAGAATCTCCTCGAGAGAGCGGCCGGCAGACTTTTCCACTTTTTTCTGGATATCTGAGGCCAGCTTTATCCTCCGCTTCGCTGACGAAATGGCGTCGTTCTCCGGGGCGAACCTGGCCTGCATACGGAGAAGGCGGTGTTTTAGCGTCGATACCATCTCGCCGTCCGTGATTTTGTCGGCGAGATAGAGTATCTCTGCCTCTCCGAGGGACTTTCTCCTCTCGGGCAGATCCTTGTGGCAGGCCACAAGTTTTGCCGCGCCGGTGTAGCCGCGTCCTCGTAGCCAGCGCGCTCCTTGGGCCTCGTGGTCCTTCTCGCCCTTCGAGATGTCGTGCAGAAGGCAGGCGGATCGCAGCAGCCGGCGGTTTATACTTATCCCGGTTTCGTCGAGCGCGCCCGCGATGCGATCCGCGCACATGGCGACGACTTTCATGTGGCGCACGATGCGAGGAGGCGTGCCCGCTATCGACAGAAGCTCGGCACATTCGTCATCGTCCGGGTACTTTTCGCCCTTGACGTACTTCATTAATTTGCGGTAGTCCTCCGGAGTGTCCATGTCAAGCTGCGTTCCCCTGTCGCCGGTAGGGATGTCGAGGCTGCCGGCGCACTCGTCCAGAAACCCCTTCAGCCCGCTCTCTCCCTTCCATTTCAAAATGCCCTTTATCAGTTCGCGGCCGATAAGGGGTGGGTGGCCGCGCTCTCCCATGAATGTCGGGTAGACGACATCCGGGGCGCCGTAGCCCTCGTTAAAAGCGTCGATAAGGGATCTGTATGTCGAGCGTTTCACGAGCGGGATGTCGACCGGGAGAAGGAAAAAAGCCTCGGATCTGTGCCTGAGTGCCCTAACTCCCGCCAAAACGCTGCTGAACATGCCCGATTTGAAAGCGGGGTTGTGTACCGTGACGCAGTCGAGCCGAAGGGCTTCTCGGCGCACTGTCTCCTCGTGGCAGCCAGTCACGACGATTATCGTCCCAACACCAGAGCTCCTCATTCGTGAGACTATCGCCTCGAGCGCGCTTTTTCTTGGCAGGGGCAAAAGAGCTTTGCACTCGCCCATGCGGGCCGAGATGCCTCCGGCGAGGATAAGGCCCGTTATCCTGCACTCTCCGTTTTTTTTCATCGTGTTATTTTGTTCCTCAACAGTCGGACGAGAAGGAGCAGCTTGGCCAATGACATGGCGCACAGCCTTCGCAAAGTCCTCCTACACCCCATTGACGTACGTAGGGCGTCGGGTTCTCGCCAGCGAAAATAAATGGCAGCATGCAGTCGAGCGCTGTTCGCTCGTCATGCACGACGCATGCCGGCGCGCCGAGAATCGCAACGTCATTCCCCCCCGAGTCGCATGAGTTTATCGAGTCGGCCCACCCGAGCATAAGCATCGCGCCCGGCAATATAGGAGCCCCTCTGAACGCGATTTTTTTCGCGACGAGGCCTATACCCCGTGGCGTGCGATCGTCAGCGTCCACGCTCATGCCGCCCGTGCAGACAACGACCTCTGCCCCCTCGGACAAAAAGCCCCTTATAGCGGCCGCGATGAGTTCTGCGTCGTCGAGTGTGAACCTCTGTCCTATCAGTGTTCCGCCGAACGCGGATATTTTGGCGCTGAACTTCACTGAGAAAGCGTCCTCGACGCGCCCCTCGGCGATCTCCCTGCCTGTCGTCACGAGGCCGGCCCTGAGCGGCCTGAATGGTTTGACGTTCATTCGCGACGCCGTGCTCACAGCTCGTTCGACGCGGTGTTTCTCCATCGCGAGAGGAAGTATCCTGAAGCCAGCAATGGCCTGGCCCCTCCTGACCTGTCTGTGGGGCGCCGTTGTCGCTAACACCCAGTCGGGATCCTCGTTGATCCTGTGAACTGACTGCGGGTTATACGAGAGCAATCCGTCGCAGTCGGCGTAGATCGTAATCCTTCCCTCTGCGACGTCACCGGCCGAGCAGTTTTCGCCCAGAAGGGCGTCGCGAAGCGCGGCAGCCGCGTTGTCTTCGTGCATCTCGCTGTTAGTGAGCTCCAATATCGATATGTGCTCCTTGCCCATATCACGAAGAATGGGCAGATCCTCCTCCGTGATTATCTGGCCCTTCTTGAACATCGCCATTTTTTTGTGTTTCTTCGCGTCTATTTTGGTGAGGTCGTGAGCTAGAGGTTTGCCCAACGACTCCTCCAGCGATATCTGAGTTATCCTCATGATTTACGTCCTCCTCCGATCAGGCGCGCCGCCCTCAATTTCATCGCTTCGCGGCGCATTCGCCGCATTCGCCATACACAACGAGTTGTTTGCCCTTCACTACGTTTCCGTCCGGCACATCCACCTTCGGCATATTCTGACCCAGTAGGCATACCATCCTGCCGCAGGACGTGCAGAGGAAATGCGGATGGTTGCCAGGACAATCGGCGGAATCAGTGCTGTGGGCGCAGAAACGCCACGTGCCGTCGAACCCCTGCACCTGATGGACTATGTCAGCCTCCATGAACGAGGCGAGCGTCCTGTAAATAGTGACGCGATCCAGATTGGGCAGAGCCGCCTGAACCTCGGCGTGGGACATAGGGCGGCCGACATCCCCCAGGTGATTTAAAATTTCCATTCGAATCGGCGTGACCTTGAGTCCGGCCGACCTGAGCAGCTCCTTGAGCCCTTTGCTCGAGTGCGTTTCACGCTCCTTCACAGTCAAGACGATCCCCCCAGCAAAAACGTCTCGTTTCTATGACTGAACTTTTTCGGATATCCTATCACATAATGTGTCCAAACGCCTCAGTTGCGTGGGTTGGAGCATGTCAGCAGCATTATGTCCCTCGGGTTTATCTTGACGCGGAGGACGTCCCCCTCTCGTATCTCCGTCGTCTCATCCTTGGGGAGCTCAACTCGGATGCGTGAAAAGTCCTCTGCTGAGTTCGAGTCAGTCGGGCGGACGTTTATGATAGTGGAGAAGATGTCGTCCGTCACCCTGATGACCGAGCAGGGGAAGACGTTTTCTCCGTCGCACGCTTCGTGAGATATTCCGACATAGTGAGCGCGAACCCCGATATGGCTGATGTCACTGCCGACGGGTCTGTCGCAGGCGAGATAGACGTTCCAGTCGATCGCGTGGACGAGGCGCTCGTCCTTTCTCTCGACCCGGGAGTAGTTTTTGCACCCGGAGAGCAGGGCGGAGGCGAGCGAGTCCGGGGATTCGAAGAGCTCTGTTATGGAGCGCGGACGCTCGAACTTGCCGTCGTCGATCACGCAAACCCTGTCGCAGATGCGGTAGACCTCGTCGCGGCTGTGTGATACGTACAGCGTTGTGCCGCTGAAGTCGTCGAGTATCCTTGCCAGCTCTTCCTCCAACTGCCAGCGCAGGTAGCTGTCGAGGGCCGAGAGGGGCTCGTCCAGCATTATTATGGAGGGTGCGCTCGCCATGATGCGCGCCAAGGCGACACGCTGCTGCTGCCCACCCGATAGATTCGCGGGGTAGTGGTTTTCGAGGCCGTTTATGTAAAATTTTTCGGCGAGAGCGTGAAAGCGCTCCCTTGCCTCGGTTTTTCCGCACCTGGGCGACAGCGCGGCCATGATGTTACGCTCGACGGTCATGTTCGGGAACAGCGCGTAGTTCTGGAAGAGAAGGCCGACGCGTCTTTTCTGCGGCGAGAGGTTTATCCGACGCTTCGAGTCAAACAGAGTGACGCCGTTCACGACGATGACCCCCTCGTCTGGCTTCGCTACGCCAGCTATACATTTGAGAGTCATGCTTTTGCCGCACCCGGACGCGCCCAAAAGCGCCATTATCTCGTTTTCCGCCTCGAACTCCGCGTCAAGCGTAAAGTCTCCTAATGCTTTTTTTATCCTGACGTATATGGACATGACGTTTTAAGGCGTATCCGTCCGTGCTCGCCTCGGGCGATTGTATCTGTTCTCGAGCATGTTCACGGAGACTAGGACTATGAACGATATAGCGAGATTGACCCCAACCCACTTATACGCGAGCGAGTCGTTGCCCTCTCGCCATAGTTGGTAGACTGTGGTCGATATCGTCGCTGTGCGTCCCGGAATATAACCCGTCACCATAGTCGTGGCCCCGTATTCTCCAAGCGCCCTGGCGAAGGCGAGCACTGTTCCGGCGAGGATGCCCTGTTTGCAGTTCGGCATCATGATCCGCCAGAAGATAAACGTCCCGGAGAGCCCGAGCGTCTGGGCCGAGTAGCTCAGAGTCTCGTCGAACGACTCGAACGCGCCCCTCGCGGTTCTGTACATGAGTGGAAACGTCACGATGGTAGTTGCAAATATCGCGGAGTACCATGTCATGATCATCCTGAAACCCCACAGCTCCAGCGCCATCGAGCCTACCGGCCCGAAAGGGCCTATCGTCTTCAGGAGAAAAAAACCAACGACTGTCGGCGGAAGTACCATTGGAAGCGTAAGCGCGCAGTCGAGGACGCCCTTTAAAGCCTTTGGCGTCCTCGCGATGTAGTATGCCGCGAATATTCCCACGAAAAAAGTGATAAAGGTGGAGATCGAAGCTACGCGGAGCGAATTATATAGCGGAAACCAGTCCATAAAATAATATAAGAGCGAAGACCGCGGAGCTCGCCCCGAAGTCTTCGCTCTTTATTGTTACCTCGGTATCGAGAAGCCTATGCGCTTAAATACGTTCGAGCTCTCGTCGTTCTTCAGGAACTCGACAAAAGCCTTGGCGGCAGCCTCGTCCTTAACGGTTTTCAATATGGCGGCCGGGTAGGTTATCGGCGCGTGGCTTCCGTCAGGCGCGTCCGCCGCTACCTCAACTCCCGACGCCGTCGCGGCGTCCGTGCTGTATACGACGCCGCAGTCGACCGCGCCGGCATCGACCTGAGAGACGACCTCTTTAACGTTGCTCGCGAAGCTGATTTTTTTATCGGAGTTGAGCTGATCCCAGAGGCCGAGCTTTTTGTATATCTCCTCGGAGTACTGTCCGACAGGAACGTCCGAGTTGCCGAGAGCGATGAGTTTTACCTTGTCCGTCGCGACGTCTTTGAAGTCCGATATGCCGTTTGGGTTTTTGCCCTTCGGCACGATGAGGACGACCCTGTTGGAGACGATGTTAAAGCGCGTCCCGGAAAGCACGAAGTCCAGCTTGTCGGTGTTGAGCTTGGCGTCTGCGGCGATATCTAACTGATCCATTTGCTTCTGCCCTGCCGAGATGAAGATGTCACACTCTGCGCCCTGCTGTATCTGTGTTTTCAGAGTGCCGCTCGAGTCGAAGTTGAAGACTACTTCGACATCCGGCGCCGAAGCCTTGTAAAGCCCAGCTATCTCGTTCAGCGACTCCGTCATTGACGCGGCCGCGAAGACCGTAAGCGTCTTTGTGGCCGCGAAAGCGGCCGACGAAAGCGAAAACAAAAACGCCATGACAAGCGCTACGGAAAGCGCAAGTCTCGAATGTCCTTTGATACTCATATTCAATTACCTCCTGTGTGTTTTTACGATAATAGGATTATAGAATAGACGTCCTCTTTATGCAACGCGGTTGCGGAGGAAATTTTCTGCGTAAAATACGTGAAAGAGGCCGGCGGTAGTATCATGGTCGGTTAAAGCGGCAATATCCAGCCCTTCTTGTTTTGCTTTTAAAATGATTTGTGCTGGCAAAAATGTTCCGTCAGAGAAGCAACTATGCACATGTAAATCAATTTTCATTATAATTCAATGCCTCACTTCATAAAAACACTTGCGATATAGTCGCATTTTACAACTAGACTTTAGAATCTCCGCAAACTGAGTTAAAAGGACTTTGCCACACAGCATGTAGTCGTCGCCGAAATCAAGAGGATGGCGAAGATGAAAAGCTGTCATGGGTTGCTTTCGTCTCCATGGTATATCGAGCAGAGAGGCGAGATTGTTTCCGAAGAACATTTCAGAGAGCAGCAGTGTTAAGTTCTTGACGATGGTAGTCCAGCTGAAACGGGGTTTTACGGCAGATGCGAAGATTATGAGACTACCTAGGCGAAGTGTAATTTGCGCGTTGATGATTTTCTCTGTATTAATTATCGTAGTTTCGGTCGTGGAATATAAAGCA
>JAITOY010000023.1 GCA_031289775.1 Synergistaceae bacterium | reverse complement strand
CGCCTGCGTAGCCTGCCCATGCCGCGCCGGTTATTACGCAAATGAGGAAAAATGCGGCTGTGCAGGCGAGCATCGCAAAGCAACCGCTGTGCCCGATATTCGATCCCTTGCAGGATTTTCCAAAAGCTCGTTCCAAAAATTGATCAAATGTCATCGTCAAACCTTTCAACTCCTTCCAGTGACTGGGCTTATGAACTTTGTTCCATTGCGACTGTGACGCTGGTTTTCTTATTCCCTTGTTCTGTCCCTTGTTCTATAAATCAGCCTCTTGCGCTAATCACCCGCTTCCAATGCTTTTCGATTTTTGCCCGCGACGTTGCGGTTTATTTTTCGCGGTATCGCGTTGTTCGCCCCCTTTCCACATGGCGATAATACATGTTTTTAGGATGATGTCAAGACCATAAATCCAGTGATAGCAAGGAATAACGTGAACGTTATAGAACGTTGTGAGTAAATCTGGAACGATATTGAACAAGGGCGAACAGCGGCGAAAAGCGAATAATCATCCGCAAGTATCTGTAAGAGTCTGTAAGGAAGGGGAATGGAGGACAAAATTCGTTCGATTTTTTTCGGGCTGGCCTACGTTCTACAGAACAAATAGAGAACAAGGAAAAATAAAAAGGGCTTACGAGAAATCCCGTAAACCCTTGGTATTCCTTGGAGCGGAAGACGGGATTTGAACCCGCGACCCCAACCTTGGCAAGGTTGTGCTCTACCCCTGAGCTACTTCCGCAGTTAAATACTGGTGGCGGGACCCAGAATTGAACTGGGGACACACGGATTTTCAGTCCGTTGCTCTACCTACTGAGCTATCCCGCCATCTCGTTGACACGAAATGGCGGAGCTGACGGGACTTGAACCCGCGACCTCCGGCGTGACAGGCCGGCGCTCTAACCAAATTGAGCTACAGCTCCACTCTAACCAAGACGACCGCTCTTTTGGTGGGCGGAATAGGTTTCGAACCTACGACCCCCTGCTTGTAAGGCAGGTGCTCTCCCACTGAGCTATCCGCCCCGGTCAACGCAAGGGCTAGTATACGACAGGCATTTGTCCAATGTCAACCCCATTAACAGGCCAAAAATCATACGATTCATCTTTTTTTGGGGGGTCATTCCTCCTCCCCCCCCAAAAAAAAAAAGGGGGGCTTGCCCGAACAATCATCGTAAAGACGAGAAAAGGGTTTATTCCTTTATTTTTTTCACTCTACCAATAACTTCATCCGTAAGATCAATGCCACCGTAATAAAACAGCACCTTGTGCATGACTATCGTCACGCCTTTGGATTTTGCCACTTCCTCTATAATCTTGTTGATCTCATCCGTTATGGGGTTCATGAGGCGATCCCCTTCCTCGCCGGTCTCGCGCTCGGCTGTCCTTATTATCACCATCCGCTTTGTCTGATCGGTCTCCTTCTCGGCGGCTGCTCTGGCGTCATCAGCCTTTTTCTGTGAGAACGCCTGAAACTCTCTTTGGCGCTGCTCGAACTGCGGATGCGAAGCGAGAATCCTCTTTGCGTCGACGTAACCAAATTTGTCCTCTGATGCAAACAGGCTGATCGTCGAAAGATGAAGAATCAATATCGCAAGTAAAAACTTGATCGTGATGTTTCTTTTGAACAAAAAATCTCCTCCTTAATGTACATGAAAAATTTTGAATATCCCCGCTAATCCAATTTCATTTCTCACCATTTGGTGACTAATTAATTCTACTATTTCGATACCGCGTTGTCCATAGGTTTTCCTAGCAGGTGCGCTCCCCCCAGGAGTTTTAGTGCACGGGCGACGAGCTCGCTGTTCTCCGGCATCCAATATTGGAGCAGGGCGCGCTGCATCTTCCTGCCCTCCTCCGTCCTCTCGACAAATACGGCTTCGCCGGTGAACGGGTCGAGTCCGGTGTGATACATACACGATGCCGCAGTGCCTGGAGTGGGCGCAAAGTCCTGCACCTGCTCGGGGCGAAAGGCGAAGTCCCTGATAAAAAGGGCCAGATCCAGGGCCTCCTTCAACCCACAGCCCGGATGGGACGACATGAAGTAGGGCACTATAAACTGATCCTTTCCTAACCGCTTATTCGTCTCCCTGTAAGCCCGAATGAAATTCACTGTCGTCTCCCTCGGAGCTTTTCTCATGCGCAAGAGCACGGCGGGATGACTGTGCTCTGGAGCGATTTTGAGCTGCCCGCTCACGTGGTGCAGACAGAGCTCCTCAAGAAACTCCGCGCCGTCCGGATCTGCCTGGATATAGTCGTATCTCAGGCCTGATCGCACGAATACCTTTTTTATCCCCGGCAGAGCTCTGAGCGTCCTCAGCAATTCCAAATACGCGCTGTGCGTTGCTTGAAGCGACCCGCACGGTTTTGGAAACAGGCACGACTTTCCCCGGCAAGGCCCGTCGGTGAGCGACTTTTTACAGGAGGGGCGCCTGAAATTCGCGGTTGGTCCGCCTACGTCGTGAATGTAGCCCTTGAACTCGGGCATTGCTGCTAGAATTTTTGCCTCCTCCACAATGCCCTTCACGCTCCTCTGCTGAATGACCCTGCCCTGATGAGACGTTATGGCACAGAAGGCGCACTCGCCGAAGCAACCCCTGTGGCTCGTGATGCTGAAAAGCACCTCGGCAAGAGCCGGAATTTTTTCGCCGCCGTAGGAGGGGTGCGGCGCCCTCACAAACGGCAGCGCGTATATCCTGTCGAGCGCATCGCTGGCGAGCGGGCGCGGAGGCGCGTTGTGCACTACGAACCAAGAACCATTGTCCTGGAAAAGCGTCCTGCCGTTCGCGAAGTTCTGTTCCATGTAAAATATCCTGAAGGCCTCCGCGAACGCCCTCTTGTCCTCGCTCACCCTGTCAAACGCCGGCAGTTCTATAGCCTCGTCAGTAAGAATGGCCTCTCGATCATGGGTCTTCCAGCACGTGCCAGGGATGTCCCTCATGTCGGCGATAGACTCGCCCGTGGCGAGGCGACACGCTATTTCCTCCAGCTGACTCTCCGCCATTCCATAAACCAGCATGTCAGCCCTGCTGTCAACGAGGATCGAGCGACGGACGGCGTCCGACCAGAAGTCATAGTGAGCTAACCTGCGCAGGCTCGCCTCTATGCCACCTATCACAATCGGCGTCTCCTTCCACAGCTCTCGTATCCTGTTGCAGTAGACTATTGTAGCTCTGTCCGGACGCAAACCAGGACGACCTCCAGGTGAATAGACGTCCACTCGGCGTTTATGCCCGGGGGAAGAGTAGTTCGACAGCATGGAGTCAAGGTTGCCAGCGGCAACGAGTACCGCGAGGCACGGGCGTCCCATCCGGGCAAAGTCGTCCTTGCAGCGCCAATCCGGCTGCGCTATGACCCCAACCCGGAAGCCCAGCGACTCCAAGAGACGGGAGACTATGGCGTGCCCGAAGGTGGGGTGATCTACGTAAGCGTCGCCGACGACACATAAGAAGTCCAGCCCATCCCATCCCCGACGCTCCATCTCACATCTCGTCGTCGGCAGATGAGACAGGCGCCGCGTTCGTACATGGGCCGAGAATTCGTCACAACTGCGTGATTTTCTCGATTCCATCTGCGTTAACGTCCCGAAGGAGCTCTGTCACGGTTCTGCCGTCCTCTGGATGCCTCCATTCCGGGGCGACATCGGCCAGAGGGACGAGGACGAAGGATCTGATGGTCATGAGGGCATGGGGTATTTTCAGTTCCGGCAAGTCAAAAACGGCGTCCCCGTAGAAAATTATGTCTATGTCTATCTCGCGCGGACCCCAACGAGCGCGTTTGACCCTGCCAAGATCCAGCTCGATATCCTTAATTTTGTCCAACAGCTCTATCGGGGACAACTCCGTCCGAACAATCAGACAGGCGTTCAAAAATCTCGGCTGATCCACGCGGCCCCACGGAGGCGTCTCATATACGTTGCTTTTTGCCGTAATGGCCCCTATTTTATCGACCACAGCCGAAGCCGCATGCCTTATGACAGCAAGCCTGTCCCCGACGTTCGCTCCAAGGCTGAGGACAACGTCACACATCTCTGCTCCTCCTTATGGCGTCCGCCACCTCAATGACGCGCCTGTTCTCCCTGACGTCGTGTACGCGAACTATCTCAACCGCCTCCATAGCGCAGAGCGCCGAGACAGCCAGAGTCCCCTCCATACAGTTTTCTGGCGATGTCGATGTCTCTAAACCGCCCAACTCGAGAAGTTTGCCTATGAATCCCTTGCGCGAGACCCCTATCAGAATGGGAAGACCGAACTTTTTAAATTCGCCGACCCTCGCGATGATTTCGAGGTTATCCTTGCACCTCTTACCAAAACCGACGCCGGGGTCGAGTATGATTCTTTCCTTCGATACGCCTGATTTCGTCAAAAGTTCGATCTTCCGCTCAAAGAAGTCCATAAGTTCAAGAAACAGGTCTTTGTAGCATGGAGATATTTGCATAACGTCAGGAGTCCCCTTCGTATGCATAAGCACGTAAGGGACGCGCCTCACGGCTAGCAGGGCGAGCATGTCCCGCGACTCATCCGGCAGGTCGAGCCCGGAGACGTCATTCACAATATCGGCGCCAGCCTCGAGCGATAGTGACGCCGCCCGTGTCCGCCTAGTGTCGACAGATATGGGCATGTCGGGGAGGGCTCTTCTAACAGCCTCCACTACCGGGATGAGAGCTTTTATTTCTTCACACTCTGGAACTGGCAGGGCGCCAGGGCGCGTCGATTCAGCGCCTATGTCGAGAATATCCGCTCCGTCCTCCACCATCGCCAGTGCGCGCCTCACGGCCTCCTCAGTCCCAGAAATCCGGCTCGGGGGGAAAAACGAGTCGCCAGTCACGTTCAAAATTCCCATCACAAGCGTCCTGCCGAAGTGCAGGGCCCTGCCGTCCCTCAGTGTAATTCCGCGCGCGCTTTCCAGAGTCGCGGCGTTATTTGAGATATTCAGGAATGATCACCTCTTTAATGATTAAGGCGTCGCAACACGACAATAAAACCGGCCTCACAATAAAACGAGAGCCGGTTCCGTCAGTTTTTGGGCGTTTTCGTGCCTCGTGCGGCGCATTATTATTCGGGCAACGGGACAAATTTATAGCCGCCCGGGTTTTCATCGTCCTTTTCGAGAACGCCTATTGACGGGTAGGCTATGTGCATACCAGCAACAAGTAGCTTCTCGTCGCATGCGAACTTGAGGACGGATTGCCTCGTTTGGGCCGCCTTGATCGGGTCAAAGTCATACGTGACCGAAACGTCCGGCCTCGGCATCTGGATCGCCATCGCGTGCGTCAGGTCGCCCCAGATAAGCAGTCTCTCGTCGCCGGACTCAACGAGGAAGATCGTGTGACCAGGAGTGTGCCCATAGGCCTCAATAGCTCTGACTCCGCTTAAAACTTCCGCGCCTCCGTCCCCCAGGGAGCCCGGAGTGATCCTCTCCACTTCTGCATAACCGGCGAGCGCGTCCCTGACGGCCTGCGACCACTCGAACTCCGATGCCGCGATGTATACCTTCGCGTTCGGGAACGACGGAGCGGCATCCTTAACAAGACCGCCGATGTGATCGCCGTGGCTGTGGGTGATGAAGAGCGACGCGATGTCGTCTGGCCCGATGCCGACGCTCCGCAGGTTTTTGAAGAGTTCGCGCCCGAATCCGGCGTCAAACAGCAGGACTCCGTCCGGCGTGCGTACGGCGAACGCGTTCACCGCAGACGGATATCCAGATGCGATGAATTTTTTGACGTCAGAAGGATCGGCGCCGATCAGGATCGAGGCATTTCCCTCAGACTGGCCCTCCGAGAGAAGAAATACCTCAAAGGCGCCAATCCTGACCTTAAACGTGTTTTGCGCCGGCACATCCGCGCCGCACTCGGCGGCAGACAAAAAAAAGGCCAGAACGAGGATCCCGGCGAACAAAAGAAACATGTCCCTCAAAGTTACCCCTCCAGTAATCATTTCGCGTGCGCACATAAGGCATCGCTACACTCCCACTCCTCTATCCTCGCGGATAGCCACTCCGCCATTGGATGCCTTCGGAGAGCAAGAAATGACGCCGCTTGAAGGTGCAGACATTTGACGAAACTTGTACGGTCTCCCGGAAAATCGTCATCTCGCCAGCGGGTCGAAATTCCCCCGATTCCTCTGCATGAAAGCGCCCGGAAGATAACGCTCTTGTAGCGACGCAGAAAAGCCCTTTCAGCACTCCTTATCATCGAAAGTCTGAGAAGAGCGTGCTCAATGTGGTATTCCTCCCAGGGCTTCCTGCGTCCGACGGAAGCAGCCTCCATCTCCGGCACTCCTCCGGCGGATTCAAGGCGCCCCAAAAGCGGCAAAAGATGCGGACATACGAGCCAGAACGATGTCGGGAATGGTTTCATATCCATGACAGGCTCACAGAGCAACACCTGAGGGAAGCCATGAACGCATCTTTTCGCTACGCCCCTTATGAGGCGGCTGGAAAAGCGCTCTCCCCGCCTGCGAAAAACAACGCCGTCCATCGCCTTCAATCTCGCGTAACGAATCGACGGGACGCGACACCACTTCGGGGCTGGAAAAGAGCGGACGCTATTTTTTGCCAGACCGCCTCTTGCCTCCCCTGGACTCCTTCACCTTGCTGTTCAAATCGGCGATTTTTTCGTCGCTCTGCTTCATGAAGGATGTCAGTTTTTTCTCGAAATCCTCCTCGCGGCGAACGGGGCGCTGTTCTTTTACCTGCATGGCCTTTATGGAAAGGTCAATTCTTCCCTTTTCATCGATCTTGATGACCTTTGCTGTTATCTCTTGAGAGGGCGCGAGAACGTCCTCCACCTTTTTTACGAAGTTATAGGACAGCTCCGATATGTGGATCATCGCTTTCTGTCCGCCCTCCAACCTAATAAAGGCTCCATACGGAGCTATATGCTCCACGGTTCCCGTAAGAACATCGCCCACCCCTACGATGGAAACCGCCGTTTTCTCATCCGCCATAGGCGACTCATACCTCCATTAGTTTTTTTTGAAAAAACAACTTAAATGTGACCGCAGATCATGACAGCCTTTTAGCGGCCGGCAACCAGAGCCATTTTAACGGCTCCTCGCCTTCGAAAACCCTTAGCAGGAGCAAGTGGTACTTTTCGCCTGCTTTTACACGCTCATTATCATACCAAAAAAGCAAATTTCCGCTAGCCTTATCCAGTGCGCTTTTTGCTACTTTTTCCTGAAAAATAGGCGAATAAAGGGCCAAGAGTGTCGAGCGCTCGAATTTGGGTGGGGATTTTAGAAAATTAATCCTGTTCCTGCGCGTTATAGGAGTTCTCTGAATCCTCATCATTGCGCTTTTTGCGCCAGCTCTCGCCGAGATGTTGAGTTTGTATCGCGACACCTTTTTTTTCTTCGTGACAAATGAAAAGCGCGCCGAGTGAACCTTGACATTTTTTTGGAGTTGGCCCCCCAAAAGATCTCCAGCGCCCACGATCCTGACGCTGCTCCACTTTACAAACATCGCGGCGCCGACCCTCGGCTCGACTCGCATCCGCTGTACGCTAACCGAATGGAAATGAGTCATTATCCGCGCTGGCGCCGACCTGTGCAGGTCATCAAGCGCGCGAACCACTATTCGCCCGAGAAAGATTCGCGAAAGTTTCCGGCCTATCTCAGAGAGAATACGAGCCATAGTTCACTCACGATTCAGAGTCCGCGACGGCCTCGAAGGCCTTCGCGATGCGACTGAACGGCTCCATCAGCTCCATATCCTCGGCGGCGGCCGTAAGCGTCTCCACGATCTGTCCCACCTTCGAAACGTTCTCCTCGGAGAGCGACATCCGCATGGGCGCACTTATATTGTCCGCTTGAAAAATAAAGACATCCTCCTCAGCGGTGCTTTCGTACTTCCCGCTTGTCTCAAGCGGTGATCTTTGTGTGGGCTCGAGCATCAATGCCGGCAGTTTCGCGAGCTTCTGCACAGGCCTGATGAGTTCAACATCGTCCACGAGCCACAGAACAGGCTTGGTTTCAATGGCCGACAACAAGTTTTCGAGTATGACCTCCTCACGCAGATAGATATCCAAAGCGCCCCCGTAGAGAATGCGCTCGAGCCTCGTCGGTCTCACCGGCTCCGTGTACCTAAAGTCGACCGGAATGCCACGTCCGTCAGTGACAAGCGCGGCCCCTCTGAAATAATTATCCTTTGCCTCTACAGTCAAGTAACCTAAAAGTAGCTTTTTTTCCGCCACAGAGCATCATCTCCGGAGTTTTAAGCGAGAAAGTTGAATCCGCCGCCGGGCGCCGCCACCTTCTCGCTCGGTGCGGCTACGGCTTCCTGTTCGTCGGCGCCCTGGGATTGTCCGCGCTTCTTTTTATTGCGCCTGTCCCCTTTGTTGCGATCACCGCGATCTTTAATCTTTGTGTCCTCGTCCGTTTTGTCGCTATGCTGAACGGACTGCGCCTCGTGCTGGATCCTCTTCGCAATCTCATCTTGTTGAACAACCTGAACTTGGTGTGCTCCGGGATCCTTAACCTGGTGCATCTTCTGGTCAGTATTCAAAATGGATATTGTCGAGTCTATCGGCCGCAACACGAAAAACACCTCCTTGTAATTTAACTCCGCAGGCTCCGCCCGCGACTAGGGGCATATCCCCTTAAAATTTTTACTTAACGGCGGGTTTCATTCGAAAGATTTAAGCTTTATCTCGCCATCTTCGTAAACAAATCTCGTAAATCTCAATCTCTCCCGAACTATATAACGCACCCCCCTGATGATGATAGCCACTCCAGGATAGCAAATATTCCGGACGCGCACACATCCGTCCATCTTGTTCTCCTCCTCGTCACGATCCAACTCGTCGAGGCGAACCTGTATAGCGTGATACTGTGCCTTCAACTGGTATTTAGCCTTTGTTATTCTCGCTAACAACTCCTGTTTGTCCTTGGTGAGTCCGCCCATGTGCTGGAGATCCTTTAAAAAATCGATGTTAGCGTCAATTTGCTCTATCTTGCCCTCGAGCTGCCCAAGCTCTTCCTGCTTCTGTTTGCGCTCTTCCACGATCTCAGGGAGCTGACCTACTATCACGTCCGTCTTGGGTTCCATCTCGCTGCCTAATATTTCGCAGACGACCTCGCTGCCGGCTAAGACTCTGCCGCCCACGATCTGGCCTTTTTTGCCGCCTCCGACCACAACGTCGAAGCGCGCGCCGACATCGCAGTTGAGTATGACGTCAGCGACGGCGATGTTCCCCTCCGCTCTCACGAAGGCCTGGTCGAGATAACCTATGGTGATGTCGCCCTTCGACATTAGCTTTGCCTTTCCGGCGCCGCGCACTCCGGCTTTTATCATCATGTTGCCCTCGGAAAGCAATGTCGCTCCCTCAACGACGCCGCCGATGCGCAGATCGCTTCCGGCGCTGACCTCAAACCCCTCGCGCACGCTGCCAGATACGTTCACCGGCCCTACGAAATTAATGTTGCCGACTCCGTAGTCCACGTCGCCGTTGACCTCGAAGATCGGGTTCACTGTCAGCTTTTGATCTTTCACCAATAAATTGCCGTCACAGTCGGCGAAGAGCTGCATTTTATCCTCGGAGAGCAGCGTGCCCTTTCCAACGGGGAGGTTTTTATCCTTGCCGACGTAGACCGCTATCCTCCTGCCTAAGACGCTCGTGCCATCCTTGCCCTTAAAAGCCGGTATTTTCTCGGCGACAAGCTGTCCCTTAGTGACGTTGATGACCGCGCCTAACTCCTTCATGTCAACTTTGTCGCCGACGGCCTTTGGTTTCAGGATGTTGAGATCCACCTTGTAGTCTATCTTGGCGTCCCTTCCGTTCTCCGGCGGTTCACCCTTAGCCGTGACAATCCACTCTCTGGCCGCCGCGTTGCCGAGCAGCTTTTGGATTGCCTCTTCGTCGTGTCCGAAAACCACCCCGTGGGAGTTCATCTCACCCTTCACTCGCTCAACGGTTGGAATTGGCGCCTCGCCCGTCGGCGGAATATATAACATTTCGCATGTGAGAGCGTCTTCCGATATTTTTATGCGGAAAATTGCCTCTTTTGCTATAACAGTTTTCTCTTCCTTCCAGTCGTTACCTTCCATGGCGAGCCCCCCTTTTCATGCAGATAAATTTACACATCCATAATCGCTTTCATCTCTGCCCTCAGAAGGGTGAGCGCCCTTCCGTGAAGTTGAGACACTCGAGATTCAGTGACGCCGAGAACCGCCCCTATTTCCTTCAGCGTCAGCCCCTCATAATAATAAAGTGACAATAAAAGCCGCTCCCTCTCGGGAAGTTTTTTGAGAGCTTCAACAACCTGGTCTACCTCCTCGTTTTGCTCCATAAGGTCAAGCGCGCTTGGGCTCTCGTCCTCTATGGTCTCCTCTCGCTGCATATCGCCATCGCCAAGCGCCAATACATCATCGAGCGACACGATATATGAGCGACTCGCTATTTCAAGCAGATCCTTGTAGGACTTCTCATCCATGTCCATCGCCTTCATCAGGGAGGCGTCGTCCGAGCTACCGTGGGTCTTTGCCACGTTTTCCAGTGTGCGCTCGAATTTTTGCAGCTTCTCTCGGCCGCTTCTGGAAATCCAGTCGTAGCGGCGAAGTTCGTCGAGAATGGCTCCTCTTATCCTCGGAACCGCAAATGTTTGAAAACAAAAACCGCGGTCAGGCTCAAATCGTTCCACCGCGTCAAGAAGACCTAGCGCCCCGAAGCTCAAGATATCCTCATAGTCGAGCCCGGATGGGAATTTAACCGACATCCTGGAGGCGACGTATCGAACAAGAGGTAGAAAACGCTTGACTATCTCTTCTTTTAAACGTGGTTCCGGAGAGCTAATATATGCTTCCCACAGTTTGTCATTCTCCAGCTCCACAAACCTACCCCCATTCGAAAAGACGCGAGCTGATTCCGTTTGCGGTCAAAGCTCCTTCGTGCCGGAACCCAAAGTTTTTACGGTAAATATCATAGTCTCTGTGCTGAACTCCACGCTTCGTCCTTTGCTCCCCCCGGTGTCAGAGGCCACGAGACGAACCCCCGCGGCGGTGAGCATCTTTAGCGTCGCCTCGATGTTGCGCGCGCCTACGGCAAATATCGCACTGTCCTTCCCAGGCATCGAGAACATCTGCGCGCCGCCAGCCATCTTCGCGCGCAACTGAGCTTTGTTCACGCCGAGCTTTGTGAGCTCGCTCAAAAGAAGCGGCACAGCGGTGTCGGCAAACTTCCCGGGCTTGGGTATATCCTTCGCTTCCCTGCTGTCGGGCAGCATTATATGCACCATGCCGGCCGACTTTGAAAGCTGGTCATATATAACAAGCCCTATACAGGAACCAAGGCCAAGCGTCACAAGCTGGGCGGGATGCTTTGAGACGACCAAGTCGGCCATGCCTACGTGTACTGGCTGAACCAAGGCTAAAGCACCCCCAATTTGGATAGCAAGGTTTCGAGCGAACCTGGATCCGGAATCATTATTACCGTACCGCCGAGATCCTCGTCAAGATCCTTGATGTGCAGGCTCGTCTTGACCAGCATCGCGGAATCGCCTAAAACTCCAAACATGGACGCCACAAGATCCATTATCGAACCGAGCATATCCCGCGCGACGGCTGGCGTCGTAGTGGGCAGAACCCATCCGGTAATCATGGAAAGCGCGTTCAGAAAAGCGCCAAGAATTATGTTTCCCTGCTCCGAAAGCGCGCTGTTTCTGATCTCCAGTTGGGTCTCCTCATCCATTCCGGAGAGATCCATGGGAATTATCAAGTTCGCCAGTAAATCGGCCCTGTGCTCCTCAATCATAAAAATGAGGCTGCATGAAAATTTCTCCTCGGTGCGAATAAGAACCGCGCACACCGGAGTATCCGGCGGACCGTAGTGGGCTGCCACGTCATAAATTGGAACAAGCTCAGCCACAGGAACGTCCATATCCACCATGCGCCCGAGAAGTTTGGAGAGGGCTGTCGCGGCGTTGCCGGTGCCAATATTCCCAACTTCCCTGATGGCGTCCATGTGAATACTTGTAAATTTCGAATCCTGATCCATGGCATCCAACAGCCTTTCCTAAAATTTAAAGAGACGCTGCGTCAAGAATAAGAGCGACGTTGCCATCCCCTAGAATCGTCGCTCCTGCTATCCCTCTCACCTTCAGGAGAAGTTTGCCGAGCGGTTTTATGACTATTTCCTGCTGACCGACAAACGAGTCCACTAAAAAGCCGACGCGCGACCTATCTCGCCCGACGCGAACTACAACAACCGGGTTCTCCTCGTTCTCGGGCCGCTCACCGGGCATGTTTATTATCTCGGAGAGATCCGACAGGGGAAGGATTTCGCCCCTAACCGTGGTCACCGGCGTGCCGTGGACAAATTTTATATCCTTTTTATGCACGAGAAGCGTCTCCTCGACATTTTCGAGCGATATGGCGTATGTCTCGTCGCCGACCCTTATCAAAAGCGCGAGCACGATGGCAAGCGTGAGTGGAAGCCGTATGACGACCCTTGTGCCGGCCCCGAACTTCGAGTACATCATGAACTGGCCGCCGAGCGACTCCACCTTGCTTTTGACCGCATCCGTGCCAACTCCGCGGCCAGAGAGATCCGTGACTTTGTCAGCGGTGCTGAAGCCCGGCAGCATGACAAGCTGCACAGCCTCGCTCTCGCTAAGGGAAACCGCCTGCTCCTGAGTGATGATACCGCGCTCTACGGCCTTTTTTTTGACCCTCGCCGTGTCGATCCCTGCGCCGTCGTCCCGCACTTCTATTATGACCCCGTTGCCCTCCTGATACGCGGCCACGGTGATGGTTCCCTGACGAGGCTTCCCGTTGGCCTCCCTCTCGTCTGGCCCCTCGATGCCGTGATCCAGCGAGTTTCTTAGGAGGTGCACCATCGGGTCGCCTATCTCGTCAATGACAGTCCTGTCCAGTTCTGTCTCGGCGCCCTCGACGACGAGCTGTATATCCTTGCTCATCTGGCGCGAGAGATCCCTCACGAGCCTTGGCAGGCGGTCAAAGACCATGGAAACCGGAACCATGCGAAGCTTGGTCACTAACTCCTGAATGTCGGCGGATATACGCCCAAGTTGAGAGAGAGGTTCTTGAAACGCCTTGAGGCGCGACTCCTGTACGAGTCGTTCTATGCGGGCACGACCTATAACTAGCTCACCCACGAGGTTCATCAGTTTGTCGAGACGCCCTATATCGACCCGCACGGTTCTGCTCCCGACTTGGTGCTGGGCCTTGTGCTCCGCGGCGGCCGGCTGTGGCGCCACATCGGCTTTCGGCTTTGGTTTTTCCGGCGCGTTTTGTTCCGCCTTCTCGGCTTTCGGAGCCTCATTCTGCTGCGAGACCTCCGTGCCCTTCACCTCGGCAATCTCGCCGATTTTCATTATCTGGCTCGTGAACGTTTTAAGAGGGTTGCTCGACGCTACATACAGCGTAAAGCTCCTCTCGAACGCCTCTTTTTCGAGATCCTCGACGCTTGGCTCGGCTTTGATTATGTCACCGTTATCACCAACGACTGTCACGACCATATAGGCCCTCGCCGCGCGCAACATGCAGCTCTCCTCGAGCGTCACCTTCAGCTCGTAAACCAACATGCCGGCGCCAGTGGCCGACGTGATCCAATCCTTCTCCTGCTCCGTGAGATCCGCAATGTCGGCGAGATCCGTCAAGTCTCCGCCATCTTTTGGCGTGGCTGTTTTAACGGGAGAGTCGGCCTTTTTCACCGCTGGGGCCGGCTTTGGCGCTGCTTCCTGAACCCCTGGGTTGTCCCGACGCATGTGGAGAACCTTGATGAGTTCGTCCGACTCGACATCCTGATCCCCGCCTCCATTTCGAATCGCGTCAACCATGGCGGTCAGCGTGTCGAGGCACTTGAAGAGAACGTCGACGTCATCCGACGTCAGCAGGAGCGTTCCGGAGCGCACAAGCCCCAGGAGGTCTTCCATGGAGTGGGTAAGCGTCGCCATCGCCTGAAAACCCATCGTTGCGGACATGCCCTTAAACGTATGAGCGACCCTGAATATCTCGTTGATTATGTTCATATCGCTCTGGTTCTGCTCTGCGGAGAGAAGAAGTTCGTTGAGGTGCGCCAAATTATCGCCCGCCTCATCCAGAAAAGCTCCCATGTACTGGTTCATATCCAATTCAGCCATTTTACCCTACCTCCAAGTCCTGATATTAATCTATATGTCCAAAAACGAGGATTATCAATTTAAAAGTATCACGGCAGCGTTTTTATACCTTAAGCGCCCGCTCCACTCCGGCCGCTATGGAGTAAAGAGGAAGAACTTCGTCCACTAAACCCGCTTCTATAACTGATCCTGGCATTCCGAAGATGACGCAAGTCTCCTTCGCCTCGGCTATAACATACGCTCCCCTGGAACGAAGCAGCTTCGTCCCGTCCAACCCGTCCTTTCCCATTCCGGTGAGCACGACCGCTATCACCGAACCGCCCACTACATCAGCCACGCTCTTAAAAAGGACGTCTGCCGCCGGACGCACTGAACGCACTGGCGGGGTATCTGTGACGCGGCATATGAGCTCCATGCCCTTTTTTTCGACGATGAGATGGTAGCCGCCCGGCGCTATGACCGCAACGCCTTTCCTTATAGGCATCCCGTCGCACCCCTCGAGTACAGTGAGCGCGCTTCGCTCGTTTAGACGCAACGCAAACGACGACGTGAAACCTGGCGGCATGTGCTGCACTATCAAAACCGGCAGAGGGAACTCGGCCCTGAGAGCCGGAATCACCTCCTGAAGCGCGTTTGGGCCGCCAGTGGACGCGGCTATCACAAGAAGCTCCGGCTTGTGGCGGATATCCCGACGCGCGGCCGGCGCGGCAATCGGAGTTTTAAGGGCCTCGGCCTCCCCCCAGCGTGTGGAAGACGCGTTGTGCAACGACGCCCGGCTTGCAGCGATGACCTTCTCACGAAGCTCATTGCCAACTTTATCCATGTCGAGCGATATCGTGCCGGACGGCTTTGTGACGAAGTCCACCGCTCCGGCGTCAAGCGCCTGCATCGTGATGTTTGCACCGTCCTTTGTCAGACTACTGACCATCAACACTGAAACTGGTTTTATCGCCATTATTTCGCGCAGGACGTCGAGTCCATTTTTGCCTGGCATCTCCATATCGAGCGTCACGACGTCCGGAGAAAGCTCGCGGAGGCGCGCCAAGGCATCTTCGCCGTTTCTCGCGCGCCCCACGATCTCTATGTTTTGATCTACGGTGAGTATATCTCCTATCACCTTTCTCATGAACGCGGAATCATCGACGATGAGTACGCGAATTTTCCTATTTTGGCTCATTATTACCGCTCCCGTACAGAATCTCCTGTTGGCGAATGTACTCGAAGAGCTTTTTTTCCGCGCTCGCTGGAAGGGCGTCAAAACCGACGCCGACCTCCCATTTTTTGTCCTTGTGGACTATTCTCGTCGTCCTGCCTGTGTGTATCTGTTCCCTCTCGGCAAGCTCAAAGCTGACGCATATTCTGTCGCCGGACTCGAATATCAGTTCTCCAGCCTCCTCATCTGGCAGGATGAAGCGGTAGCCGCCTAAGCTGATATCTATGGCTTTGGCTGGTAGCCATGCCGTCTTCGTTGGATTTTTGAATTCGTTCTCCAAATGGAAGACGTTAATGTCCCACAAGCAGGAAATGCGCAAAAACTGTCTACGCTGAACCCTTTCGGGCTCGTCCAGTATGTTCGCCCACATGATTGGCGGCCCTTGTATGTCCACCCGGCGAACGGACAGGGCGAACACGTAAAGCGCGCCAGAGTCCTCCATCGTAAACGTTAAATTCATATCCCTGTACGCCGGCAGAAGCGCGCCTCGCATAAATGGATGGGCGAGGCCAACCAAACCGTGACCAAGATCGAGATCCTCAACGCGAGAAGGATAATGGCCTTTGTATATCCCGGCATTTATGGCTATCTCGCCTTTTACGCCCGGCTTTAGCTTTGAGGTATAATCAATTACTTCATATTCCTGATCATATTCTCTCGCCACCCGTCAGGCCTCCCTTTTGAACATCTGTTTTACTAGACGACGCAGGAACGAACCGCGCTGCAAAACGGGCGCCCCTGAGGCGACCTCGTTTTGTGATTCGGATATCTTTCCGGCGAGCTCCTTGAAATAAGGGACGGAGACGCTGTCCAAGTTGTCGAGAAGGAGCGGCCGTCTTTTCCTGACGGAGTCGCGCAACGCGGCGTCCCAGAGCACACAGCCGAGATACGGCGCCTTGAACCCAAGAAACTGTCCGGACGCCGAAATTATCCTGTCAGCCACCATCTCGCCCTCGTTTCTGTCAGACACCATGTTGACGACAAGGCCGACGTTTATATCGCCTTTTGTGGCCTGCCAGAGTGACTTGAGGACGCTATAAGAGTCCCTGATGGCCGTCGGCTCCGGGGTCGTCACAAGCACGGTGAGATCGGAAGCCAGCGCAAAAGCGAGAACGTTTTTGTGCAATCCAGCGCTCGTATCGAGCAGGAGCACGTCAGTATCATTTTCCAGGAACGACAGTCTGTCGATCATCCAGTGCTGTCTCTGCTCGTCGAGATCAGCCATCTCACGAAGGCCGGCCCCTCCGGGAATTATCGTAAGGCGTTCGCCGACACGAAACAGTATCTCCGACAGCTCTTTTTCCCCTCTCAGGACGTGCCCGAGGTTGTACTTCGGGACGACCCCGAATAGAATATCTATGTTCGCAAGCCCAAGATCCGCGTCGAGAAGAGCCACACGCAAACCCTGACCCGCCAGAGCGAGCGCCAGATTTACGGCAAGGTTGCTCTTGCCGACGCCACCTTTTCCGCTGAGGATAGCGACAGATTTCATGCCGGTTATCCTGCTTCTCATCGTCTCATTTTTGTCAAGCACAAGCTCCCTCAGCTTCGTCGCCTGATCCTGTGTGGGAGGTGGCATGATAACCGGGTTCATCTCTTAATCTTTCTTAAGTATTGACGCATTGTCCAGCAAAAGATCCACAAATCTGTCTCCTCGCGCTATCTCGATGTCATTGGGGACATTCTGACCTATAGTAAAAAACGACACTGGCAAGTTAAAATCGTGCAATACATTCAATATTGTACCATAGCTTGCCGTTTCATCCAGCTTCGTAAAGAGCAGTGCGGAAATAGGCACAACGCCCATCCTCTCTATAACGTTCAACATATCCCTGTACTTGATGTTAGCGGCCATGACCAGATGTACGGTGTCCGGCATAAACGATTCGTACAACATGCGAAGCTCGTCGAGCCTTTCTCCGTCGTAATGGCTGCGCCCGGCGGTGTCGAGCAGGATCAGGTCGGCGTCCTTGTGTTTTTTGATCGCGGCTTGGGTCTCCTTCGGATCGGCCGTTATCTCGATTGGGATGCCCAATATCTTCGCATAAGTGCGAAGCTGCTCCACTGCAGCTATTCGATACGTGTCCGCCGTCATCAGCACAACTTTTTTGTTCCCCCAGAGCGACTGAGTAGCGGCTATCTTGGCTATGGTAGTTGTTTTGCCGACCCCAGTCGGGCCGGCGAACAATACGCGCTTCCCTCCAAGCGCGACTGTTGCCTCGGAACCCATTGTCGGGATCCTGCCGGAGAGCCAATCCTGAAATCCGAGCGCGCAGCCGGACTCTCTGTACTCGTCAGATATATCGAGCGCTACAGCCCTGTCGACGCCGGCGCTAATCAACGACTCCGCGCTTCCATCGACGATATCGTCATCCATCGACAGACTGGGTAAACCGACCCCTCCGAGCCTGTCGAGCACGTTCGACAGAATGGTCTTAATCTCGTCCACGTCCTTGGTCGACGCGCTTTGCGGCGCGGTCATAGTCGCGGTTACTGTCGTCGCTATCGGCGCCTGAACCACGTTCGACTCGTATGCCTGAACGACGCGCGTCGCGACGGCAACTGGCGCTGCGGCAACCGCTGGCGAGGAGAAAGCCGTATTCGCGGCCGGCTCGGCATAAGCCTGTTGGGCGGACTGTGCCTGCGCTTCCGGCCCACCAACCGCGCGCCTTACTTCCAGAAGGTGCTGGAACGCGACCATGCGCTCTCTCGACTCCTTGAGAAGTTCCTCCTGATCCGGCACTAGAACTCCAGCCGTGATCCAGAGAGCGTCTCGTTTAAAAAAACCAAGCATCCCGCCAAGTTTCACCGGCCTGGAGGAAAGAATCACAGCTTCGCGTCCCAGACGATCCCTAGCAACCTGGATCGCCTCAGCGTCACTCTTGGCCTCGTACTCTATTTGTTGCTCGACTTTCACTTATTCCACCGTCCCCAATGATTTAAGTTGTGCGCCCGGAGCAATTTCATTATAGGATATGACGTAAAGTTGCGGTAGACTTCCCTCCAAAATTTTTCTGACGACAAACCTCACGTCTGGGTGGGCGAGCAAGATCGGAGTGAGCCCGGCCATAGCCATCTGCTCTGCCGCTGCTGCCGCAGATTTTATGATCTGTTGAATGTCCGCAGGCGAGAGCCCAAGTTGCCAGCCCTGGTTGAGATCCCCTGTCAATGACTCTTTTATTCTCTGCTCCAATCGCGGCGACATCGCAAAGACCGACAGAACTCCGGCGCTGTCCTGAAGGCGAATCGTTATAACGCGGGAGAGCGCCTCCCTTACTCGCTCAGTGAGATAATCGACCCCCTTCGCGAATCGCCCAAAGTCCGCCAAGGTCTCAAATATTGTGACGAGATCCCTGATCGGAACCTGCTCTTTTGCAAGGTTCTGAAGCACTTTCTGGACGTCGCCAAGGCTGAGTATTGACGTCAGTTCGCCGGCGACAGCCGGGTTGTTTTCGTTGACGAGGTCTACGAGTTTTTGGATCTCCTGCCTCGTCAGGAGGTCGGAGCCGTAACGCTTTATGACCTCCGAGAGATGCGTCGCGAGAACGGACGGACAGTCGACGACCGTGTAGCCCATCGCCTCGGCCTGATCTCGAACCTCCGGAGAAATCCAGACCGCCGGCAGGCCGAACGACGGCTCCGTAGTCGGTATGCCTACGAGCGTGTCGTCGCTCTGGTCGACGCTCATGCTGAGATAGTGGTCTGGCAGAAGTTCGCCTCGGCCGACCTCCGCGCCCTTTACCCGTATCACGTACTCCGTGGGTTTGAGCTGTATGTTGTCGCGTATTCGAATTGGTGGCACTACGAGCCCAAGATCCATCGCCATCTGCCGTCTGATCGTCCCTATCCTGTCGAGCATGTCTCCGCCCTGCCCCGGGTCGACCATAGAGATGAGGGCGTAGCCGATCTCCACCTCCATTGGGTCGACCGTCAAAAGCGGCAGCACGTTTTCAGGGCTTCCAGGCGCCGCAGCGCCGCCATGTGCGCCTGTGACGGTCGAACCGTTCGCAGTGTGCGACGGCGCCCCGCCCTGAGCCTTGCGTTCAAGCTCAGCTATCTGAGTCTCCCCCATGCGATAGACGCTCCTTGCGAGAACCGCCAGAATGACGCCAAGCGTCGCGAACGGAACCGTTGGCAGCCCCGGAACCATCGCGAAGGCCAAAAGCAGGCCCGAGCCGATGTAAAGCGGCCTGTGGTTGCTGGTGAGCGACGCTACCATATCGACGCCAAGGTTGCCCTCTCCGGCCGACCTCGTGACAATGATGCCGGAGGCCGTGGAGAACAGCAGGGCGGGAATCTGAGACACAAGGCCGTCTCCGATTGTGAGCAGACTGTACCTCTGGAGCGCTCCGCTCGAGCCCGCGAGAGGCATCTCCTTCTGGAAAACCCCGATCGCTATGCCGCCCGCGATGTTGATGAGCGTTATGATAAGGCCGGCAACCGCGTCACCCTTGACAAACTTGGACGCGCCGTCCATAGCGCCGTAAAAATCGGCCTCCCTCTGGATGTCGGATCTTCGTTTTTTCGCCTCTGACTCATCGATCATGCCGGCGTTCAAGTCGGCGTCTATGGCCATCTGCTTGCCTGGCATGGCGTCGAGGGTAAACCTCGCCGCGACCTCCGCGACGCGCTCGGAACCTCGCGTTATGACCATGAACTGTATGACGATAAGTATGAGGAATATGACCGCGCCGACGACATAGTTGCCACCTACAACGAAGTAGCCAAACGCCTGTATGACGTCTCCCCCGTAGCCGTTCAGCAAAATCTGCCTCGTCGTGGATATGTTGAGCGAGAGGCGGAAGAGAGTCGCAATGAGGATGATCGTCGGAAAAGCGGCGATATCGAGAGCGCTCGTCACGTAAAACGTGGCAAGCATCACCACGACCCCGAACGCGATGTTCGCGGCGAGCAAAATATCCAAAAAGAACGTGGGGATAGGGATGATCATCATGACGATGACCAGGACGAGCAGTACCGCAAGCCCCACGTCCGCGTATCTTGTTACGAAATTCCCCTCTAAAGAAGCCACACTATCGGCCATAATCCACGCTCCTGGGCAAAAGAATATTCACTAAACAGTTTATATCCTTTTGCATTATACGTCATATCCGCCGTTAACGCGAGGAAGAGTTACGATCGCCGACGAGATTTTTTTGTGGCTTGCCGGGCGTTCGCCCCTCTTTGAGCCTGTAGATAAAGGCCAGAACCTCGGCCACGGCCCGATAAAGCTCCTGCGGAACAGGCTCCCCAACGTCGACCTGTGCCATCAACGCCCTCGCGAGCGGTTTATTCTCTATGACAGGGATATTGTTCTCCTCCGCTATTTCCCGTATTTTTTTCGCGAGAAGAGCGCGCCCTTTTGCGAGGACTATCGGGGCTATCATACTCTTCGAGTCGTACTGAACCGCCACGGCTATCTGGGTGGGGTTCGTGACGACGACATCCGCTTTCGGGACGTCCGACATCATACGGCTGCGGGCGAGCTCCCTCTGCTTCTGCCTTATGCGCCTTTTTATCATCGGGTCGCCCTCCATCTGCTTGTACTCGTCCTTGATCTCCTGTTTGCTCATGCGGATGGACTTGCTGAAGGACCACTTCTGGTACGCGTAATCTATGAGACCTATGATAAGCAGGAATATGGCCATCCTCAAAGCGAGAGCCCATATTTTTTTCATGACTATCGCCACCCCCTGCTCTATCGGGAACATCATCACAGAGAGGAAAAGAGCCTGCTCCTTTCTGAGGGCATCGTATAGCACCCACATGAGAATAGACGCCTTCGCGATCCCTTTGGCGAGCTCGACGAGCGACTTCGCCGAAATTATTTTTTTCATTCCCGACACAGGATTGAACTTGTTAAACTTTAGCCTGAAGGGCTCGCTTATGATCTTGAATCCGACCTGGTGCAGCATTATGAGTATCGCTGAAAGGGCGCAGAGGAGACCAATGGGAAGCCAGCCCGCGAAAAATGTCCGGAAACCTCTATCGAGCGGCAGCGCCCACCAGGCATTTCCGAACATCTGGTCGGACGCAAGATGCGCCATGACGCTCTCGAACATGCCTATCAGCCGGCCCCATGTGAAAAGGGCGAGAAGATAGATCCCGAGCAACCCGGCCACTATCACTACGGCGGCTGAGAGATCCTGGCTCCGGGCCATCTGTCCCTCGTCGCGCGCCTTATTCCTCCTGCGCGGAGTCGCCTGCTCCGTTTTTTCTCCCGCGAAAAACTGGAGGTCAAAGGCGCGAACGCGCGCGTTTTGGGTGATAGGCGTCATCGCCAAAAATAAACGCCAGCTATCGCATACTCGACAGCCGTCTCTATCTCTTCATGGAATATGTCAACCGAGGAGGGAAGAACCGCCAGAAGGACTACAAAACCGACTGTTATTTTCAGCGGGATGCCGAGGATGAAGACGTTCATCTGTGGCACGGTGCGGGCAACGAACCCGAGCCCAACGTCCGCGAGGAGGACGGCGCCGAACACCGGCAGGCTCAGTTTCATTGCTATGACAAAAATCCGCTGAAGAAAGTCGACCCATGGAATTTCGCCACGCGGCCACATCGATACGCCGGGCGGCACGAGATTCACGCTCTCGGCGAGCGCGTGGACAATCAGGATATGGCCGTCCCACCGCATCAAAAACCAGACGGCGATGAAATATTTCACCTGAGACATTACGGATGTCTGCGTCGCGGAAAGCGGATCGAACATGTTCATCATGTTAAAACCCATCAACATACCGTCCATGAAACCGGAGGCCTGCATCGCGTAAGCCGGTATGCCGGAAATGAGCCCTATGGACGCGCCGATAAGGAACTCGCGCCCAGCCATCACGAAGATATACGCCCAGTTCCCGAGGAAAACTTGAGGGATTGTCACGTTCACAAGCGGCGTCACGATGAGGGAAAGTACGACGGATACCCAGTACTTCGCCTGGTTCGGGAACGACGGCAGCATAAAAATCGTGGCCGTCGTCATCATCGCCATGAATCTCGTGCTGACCAGAAAGTGGATGATGATAACGTTCACGAGCGCTTCGTTCAACTTACGTACCTGTACATGTTCGTGAAGAGGTTGATGGCGAGGTTGCGAACCATTGCGAACATCCATGGGCCAAACACCATGAGCGCCACTATCACGGCCAGAATCTTCGTTATGAAGGCAAGAGTCTGCTCCTGAATGGACGTCGCCGTCTGGACGATACCTATTACGAGGCCGACCCCCATCGCGATAAGGAGCACCGGCATACTTGCCAGAACCACCACGGTCACTGCGCTCGACATCGCGTCTGAAATGCTTAAACTTTCCATTGTCCTCCCCCCCGCGAAAGGCTGATTTATTGGTTAGAGATCTAAAGGGTGAAGATTGAAATCCAGTCTGCCTCTACATTGGCAATTCTAATTGAAACTCGAAACTATGCCGGCCACGACGAGGTTCCAGCCGTCGGCCATGATAAACAGCAGCAGCTTAAACGGAAGCGAGATCATGGACGGCGGGAGCATCATCATTCCCATGCTCATCAGTATGCTCGCCACGATCATGTCGACTACGATAAAAGGTATATATATGACAATGCCCATCTGAAAGGACGTCTTTAGTTCACTCAGAATGTAGGCGGGTATCAAAACCATGGACGGAACTTCGTTCTGGTTCGCCGGCTCCTCCATTCCGGAGAGCCTCACCATGAGCGATAGTTCCCGTTCCCTCGTCTGAGCGAACATAAAACGCCGCACCGGATCCACCGAGCGCTCCCACGCCACCTGCGGAGGGATCGCCTCCTGCATATAAGGAACGAGTGCCCCATCGTATATCTCCGTCCACACAGGCGCCATCGTAAAAAAAGTGAGAAACAGCGCCAAAGAGGAGACTACCTGATTCGGCGGAGTCTGTTGGACGCCTATCGCGCTCCTTATGAAGCCGAGGACGACTAGTATTCTTGTGAAGCTGGTCATCATCAGGAGTATGGCTGGGGCCATGCTCAGCACTGTGATGAGCGCTACAATCTGGAGCGTGAGCACGACGTCGCGAGGCCCGTCGCCCGCGCCTATCGCGAAGTTTATTCCTGGTATGGGCAAAGACGGCAGATTCGGCGCTGGCGCCGCCTCAGCCTGAGACGAGAGAATAAACAGGAGCGCCGCTAAAATCGAAATCAGCCCGACAGATCTCCCCCTGTTAGAAAATCGAAATGAGCTCACGTCATTCACCCGCTATTCGCCGCCTTCTATTTCCGAACGTGCGCCTTCGCCGGAAGACGCCTCGTAATCTTCCCACTCGTCCACGCTCCACTTCCCGAGCAACGTCGAACCGGTCTTGCCGACAAAAAGCGCAATCACGTCGGGGCCGGCCTGAAGGATGTAGACGACATCCCGCCCAACTCCGAGAGCTGCCAACAAACGAAGAGGGCTTTTGGAGGCGCCTCTAAAGCGCCTTGGCAGGAACTTCGCCGCAGCCCAGCCAGCGCCGCCGAGCAGAGCAAGAGCCAGAATCATCCTGAGCACGTAACCGGCAAGAGCCGCGTTATAGCTTGTAAGCGGAACTATGTCGCCGCTGGCCGCACCCAACGCAGCCGTCCCGGGCATACAAAAAAAGAGCGCCAAGGTCGCCACCGAGAGACGCCTCAACGCCCGTTCTTTCACGCAAAGTTCGGTTTCGATCCTCAGTCTCAAACCCGCGCCGCCCAAATTTTTTCGAGCATGAGATACTTTATGTCGTCCTACGACAGCGCCTTGCCCAAGGCCTCCAGCACCCTGTCAGGTTGGAAAGGTTTCACTATGAAATCCGCCGCCCCCGAACGTATCGCCTCGATAACCATCGCCTGCTGGCCCATAGCGCTCACCATAACGACTTTAGCATCCGGGTCGGCCGCTTTGATCTCTTTAACCGCAGCTATTCCATCCATCTCCGGCATCGTGATATCCATCGTGACGACATCCGGCTTCAGCTCTCCGTACATCTGCACAGCAACCTTGCCGTTGTCGGCCTCCCCAACTACCTCGAAGCCGTTCTTCGCCAGAATGTCGCGGAGCATCATTCTCATAAAAGCCGCATCATCTACGATCAAAACTTTCGTACCCATATTGTTTATACCCTCCTTGGACGCATTTATTCAACACATTCAGGTATATGCGAGATACCTTTGGAAATAATCTGCCGATTTATTAACTAGACACCCATAGAGCGTATCCTCTCCGCTCTGCTCACGACCTCGGTCACCCTTATGCCGAAGCTCTCGTCTATGACCACTACCTCGCCTCGCGCTATCAATTTGCCGTTAACGAGCACATCCACAGGCTCACCGGCCATCTTGTTCAGCTCCACCACCGATCCAGGGCCAAGAGCAAGAACCTCTCCTATCGTCTTGCGAGTACGACCCAATTCTACAGTAACTCGTACCGGTATGTCGACTATTAGATCGATATTTCCCGGAGAACCAGCAAAATCTGAACCACCCAACTGTGCGAATTCCACAGGGCGGGCGTCCACTGGAGGGCCCTGTGGACGAGGCGCCATCGCGTACTGGGCGTCTCCGCCTGCCTGCGGCTGAGGGGCGGCCGGCCTCTGCTGCGGTTTTGCTGGCGCCGCCTGCGCTGGAGCTGGCGGCGCTTCGGGCTCAGGCTCCATGGCGGCCCTGACTCTCGCGGCAAGCCCAAGCGCGTCTGAGACTGGAAGGACTATGCTCAAAGAAAATGGATCCACGCCCTCGACAGTCAGATCCACACGGCCAACCCAAACGTTCGCGTCGGCGAGATCCGTCGGGAACGGGAGCCATGTGGATGAGTCCTCCAAGCCCGACGCCGTATCCTCTCCCGAAATACGAGCGCCGCCCATAAGGCTGCTCAGGTTGGTTAGGGCTGACCCAACCAACTGGCTCAAGCCCTCCTGTGCGGCGGAAAGGTAAAGGTCATTCGCCTCTGCCGGAAGCTCCTTGGCATCACCGCCCATCATGAGATCCGCCAGAGCGAGCGCGCCCTTTTCGCCGGTCAAAAGCCTAGCCGGCGCGCCGTCCAAACCGTTTAAGGTCATGCTGTACGCAAAGACTTTTGTCGGGTCTATGCCAGACCCCACGGCGCTCTGCGGCACTTCGGCCTGATCGCCGATATTGGTCGTCACGTCGCGCCCGGCGAGCATTCCTATCACGTTGCTCGCCGCGCCGGCTATAATATTGACAACCTCATTCAACACGGAGAGATCATCCTGCTTCAACCCGCCGCCGCTTTTCGAGGCGCCATCCTCCGGCTCTCCCGTCAGCAAGGCGTCTATTTCGTCCTGGTTAAGAAACTCGTCGACCATCGTCTACTCCTCCACTTCAAGGATCATATCGTCCGACAGCACCTCTGTCACCTGCGCGGCGTAATTCTTGTTGAATACGCCAGGCGAGCAGTGGAACTTCACCCTGTTGCCCACCCTGAGCCCCAGGGGATCTCTCGCGGTTCCGTCGAGCCTGATTACGTCATCAGTCCTCATTTGAATCACGTCGCCGAGGCTCACGATGCTGTGTCCGAGCTCGAGGGCCACTGGCACGGAGACGTCCTGAAGCCTTTCAGTCAGAACTTCGAGCGCTCCCTCCGCGCCCTTGCGGCTTGTTGACGAGAACCACTGCTGGGAACTTAGTTTGTCTATGAGGGGCTCTATCACGAAATAAGGTATGCAGAAATTCATTATGCCCTGAATTTCGCCTATCTGTGTTTTCATCGTCACGAGGAGAACCATGTCGCTGCCAGGACAGACCTGAACAAAAAACGGGTTGTTCTCCATTGTCTCGAAGCGGAAGCGAATGTCCACGACCGTGCTCCAACTCTCCTCGAGGTGCTCGAGTATTTTCATCATTACGCGCTCCATGACGGTACGCTCTATGTCAGTAAGGTCGCGCGGCTTGCGCAGAGGGTCGCCTCTGCCGCCTAGCAGACGGTCTATTATAGCGAACGTAAGCTGGTTGTTTATCTCGAGGAGGGCGTTGCCGCTCAAGGGGTACATCTCGAGGATGCCTATGACAGTCGGCTGCACAAGAGAGTTTATGAATTCGTCGTACGCGAGCTGGTCGACGGCCACGACCTCTACAGTCACCATAGACCTCACCATCGTCGACAGCGACGTGGTGAGCGTCCGGCAGAAGGACTCGTGGATCATTTGGATGGCTCGCAACTGATCCTTGCTAAACTTATCCGGTCGCCGGAAGTCGTATAGCTTTAGCGGTTTTTCTTCCTCGACATCCATACCAGAGGCGTCTCCGCCGCTAGTTATAGCCTGTAACAGGGAATCTATTTCGTTTTGGGACATTACCTCCGGTGGCACCATTTAAATTCTCCCCCCAGTCCGTCGCTCTACTGCGTCATATACTCGTCGAATAAAACTTTCTTTATGGACGCCACGCCGTTGTCTCTCGGCAAAATGGCGTTCAGACGCGTCTTCATGTCCTGCTTCAGCTTCTCCATGCCCTCTGTGAAGCGTATTACGTCATACCTTTGATCCTTCAGCGTTTTTATGATCTCGTCTTTCATCATCACGATCCAGCCCGGCGTATTCAGCCGCTCATACACTTTTATGTCCGATATCTCGACTGTGATCTTCAGCCTGACAATGTGCATCTGCTGGTCGGCCAGAGTGGACGAAAACTGGCCTAGCTCTATCATAGGGCCCGGGTCGAGCACGATATCCTGTGCGGCTGTGCTTTCATTCCCATGAAGGAACCTCGTGAGGTAAACGCCGCCCGCTACCCCCACCGCGAGAACGACAACGCCGATAATAACGAAGATTAAAGTCCTTTTTGCCAATGCCATACCATAACGCCTCCCTGCGCCATTCTAACGCCGCTTAGTGAATGCTGTGCTTAGATAAAATAACCATGTCGACCCTTCTGTTGTGCGACATGTGCTCCTCGGTGTCGTTCGGGCTCATCGGCTTTGACGACCCCATTCCAACCGCTTTCAGCCTGCTCGAGGAAACGCCGTCCCTGTTGTCTAGGTACGACACGACCGACGAGGCTCTTGCGGCCGAAAGCCCCCAGTTGTCCTTGTATATGCTGTTTCGGAGCAGATTGCTGTCCGTGTGGCCCTCTATCTCCACCATGTTCGATATCGAGTTCAGCATCTTCCTCAGTTTGTAGAGTATCCTCGTCGCGTCTGAGCGTATCTTCGCTGATCCCTCGTCGAAAAGGAGCTGCTCCGACAGGGAGATAACCACCCCGCGCTCTTCAACCACTACTCTTATTTCGTCGTCCTTCGTCTCGGACTTTAATTCCTCGACGAGAGCGAGAACCTGACGGGAGACCTCGGTCTGATCCGACTCGACGCGACGCTCTATGTTGCCGGGATTCGCTGGGGTAATGCCGCCGTTGTCGTCGCCCTGGGTATCGTTCGGCGACGGACCGCCAGGCATTACGTTAAACGCGCTCTGAAGCGACTCCGAGAGCGCCGTGAACTTCTCGGCGTCAAGGCTCGAAAACGCGTACAGGAGTACAAAAAAGCAGAGGACAAGCGTTACCATGTCCCCGTAAGTAGCCATCCAAAGGGGCGCGCCGGGCGTTGCAGCTTCCGATTTTTTCTTCCTCGCCATTTAAGCCCCTCCGTCGTCCTTGCCCTCGTCGAGGCGCTTGCGCATCGCCGGCGGCAGGAATACCTTCAGTTTTTCCTCGACTATGCGCGGGTTCTCGCCAGCCTGTATGGAGAGTATACCCTCAACCATGAGCTCGCGCGACAAAACTTCCCTCGCCGAGTTCTGGGCGAGCTTTTTGCCAAGCGGTATCGCGAACATGTTCGCGAGAATGGAGCCATAAAACGTCGTGACGAGCGCGACCGCCATACCAGGGCCGAGAGCGCTCGGGTCGTTCAGGTTCTGGAGCATCTGGATGAGGCCTATGAGCGTCCCCAGCATCCCGAACGCTGGGCCGAGCTCGGCGATGGAGTCGAGAAAACCCTTGTTGTCGTTGTGGCGCTCCCCCAAAAGCCCTATGTCGGTGTCGAGGATCGACTTCACCAGCTCCGGATCCGTGCCGTCGACAACGAGTTGGATGGACTTTCTCATAAATTCGTCGTCGAGCTGTCCGGCGTCCTCCTCCAGGGCGAGCAGGCCCTCTCTGCGGGCTTTCTCCGCAAAGCTGACCAACGTCTGGATGAGGCCTATCATGTCGATCTGCTCGCTTACGAACGCGGCCTTGAATATCTTGCCGACTAATTTCGTTCGCTCGATCGGATTAGCCACGATAGTTGCGCCGAACGTTCCTCCGAGAACTATGAAGATCGACGGAATATCCACGAAGGACTGCGGGCTGCCGCCCATTATAATTCCGGCGAGCACTACTATAACTGAAAGAGCTAAACCTACGACAGACGCTAAATCCACTTTTCAATCACCCCATCCCGGCCGGCCGCAAGGTTCGGCATAATGCCGCTCCTCACTGCACGACAGGCTTCGAAGAATTTCTGCGAAAGGACTCGATACGTGAAACAATCTCGCCCGCCGGCTCCAGCACCAGATATTTATGCCCATTTAACATTGTCACCACTGTGTCGGGCGTCGTTTCAATTATCTCTATCTGGTCGGAGTTCAGGGCAAATTTTTCGCCTCTTATCCTCGTGAGCTCAATCATACATCAAACAGCCCTTTCTGGACAATAAATATTAAGCAATTTTCGTTGAGATTATAATATAAAAACCGCATTAAAAACAGTGGAGGATGACGAAAGTCACCCCCCACTCAAAATATTTCTTATTATCTCTTCAGGTTGATCAATTCTTCAAGCACCTGATCGGACGTCGTGACGACCCTCGAGTTCGCCTGGAAACCTCTCTGTGCGCGGATCAGGTTCACGAACTCCTCCGAGAGATCCACGTTCGACATCTCGACCGTGTTGCCTACCACGCTTCCGGAACCTCCCTCCATAGGCGTTCCGATCTGCGCGAGGCCGGAGTTCGCCGTCTCTGCGAAACACGTCTCGCCAACTTTCAAAAGCCCCTGATCGTTCGCGAACATCGCCAAGGCGACCTGAGCTATCGGCAGCGTCTTGCCGTTCGAATAGCTGCCGGTGATGACGCCGGTCTGCGAGACGGACCAGTTCTGGAGCAGCCCCATAGCGTAGCCGTCCTGATAGTAACCGGTCGTGGACGTCCTCGCGCCGTACTGCGTCACGCCGTCGATGGGCTCTTTTTCGATGTCGAGCTGGCGGCCGATGCTGTAGCCGAGGAAGTCGAGGCTTATGAAGTTCGGCACGTAAGTCTGAGTCGTACCATTTGTCACAACCTGACCCTGCGCGCCGACTGTGTTGAAGTCCGCGCCGACCTTGCCGGTGATCGCGTTGCCGTTTTCATCCTTGGGAACGCCCTCGGCGTCGATCGTGACCTCGATGTATTCGATCGTCGATAGATTGCCGGCCAGGAGTTCCTTGATCTCATCCGGGTCGTAGTAATACGTGCGCTTCAGCAGGCCGTCGTCGCCGAAGACGAGTGTGCCGGCCCCGACGCCGTACTCTGGGATAGGAACGCCGCTCGAGTCGACGTAGAACGAATACCAGTCCCACTCTGCCTCTGCGCCAGTCGGCGGGCTCGCCGTCGGGTCGGCCGGCACGTCCACGACCTTGCGGAAGACGGTCTCGAGCGTGTAGGCGTTGCCGAGGGAGTCGTAGACGTCGATCTTCGTCGCGCGGTCGTTCGCCTTCATTATATTGTCAGCATAGCTTTCGAAATTCGCCTTTGTGGTATTGGAAACATCCCGCGCCGGGATCTGGGCCTCGTTACCGTATGAGCTGTACTCCCACTTTTTGTCAAGTTGGTTCCATATATACAGCAGATGGTCGTCGCTGCTCATGATACGGTTGCCGGCCGGGCCCAGGTTTGAGGAACCGGTGGTATCATTTATAATGGTAGTGCCGTCATCCGCGAGGGCATACATTTCTTCGGCCGCATCACCTGCTCCATAGACAGTATTTTTCTGCATATCGCCGACCTTCACCCAGTCGCCTGGGTATACCGGGGCTGGGGCGGTGGCCTTCCAAATTTCACCAGTGGTAGTATCCAGCCATGTCTGGCCGCTCAAAACGCCAGCCGACGGCGGGGTCGCGGTAGGGTAGGCATAATCGACCGACTCGAGTTTCGCCATTACGCCGGTGGCCGTGCCATTATGCTGTTTATATTGATTGAGCATACTCGTTGTGGAACCCGCAACTCCACTGCTGCCGTAGTAATAGGCGCCGGTTTCGCCGGAGGCGGCGATCCACGCAGTGCCATCCCACGTCTTTACCTGACTGGTGGTCGTATCATACCAAGTATCGTTTTTCTTCACGTCAGCCACAGGCGGGGGCGTAGCCGTTGGCGCGACATACGTCACCTTGACCGCGCCAGCCGCCTCATAGTCGTATGGGCGGAGCGCCTTATCCGCACCGATCGGCGGGTTCTTCAGGTTCGTTATCTCGCAGCCGGAGTTGCTCTCCAGGTTGCATCGGAAGGCAACAAGCGTCGAGGCCTTCGCCGGGAACTTCTCGCCTATGTTGATGTTTATGTTCGACAGGCTGGAGTCGAGAACCCGCGTGATGGTTCCCGTCGACTGGTCTACCTGCTCGAGGTATTCGTAGCCCATCACCCTGTAGCCGTTGCCCTGCATGACCATGTTGCCGTTCGCGTCGAGCGAGAAGTTGCCGGCGCGCGTGTAGAGCCTCTGGGTTCCGGAGTCGACGACGAAAAAGCCCGCCCCGCTGATCGCCATGTCCGTCGGGATGCCGGTGCTCTGGAGGCTGCCGCCAGTGTGGATCGTCTCTATGGAGCCGACCTGGACGCCGAGGCCGACCTGCGCCGGGTTGATGCCGCCGATCGGTATGCTGTTGTCAGGGGCGCTCGCGTTTTTCGAGTCCTGATAGATCATGTCCCTGAAGTGAATGACATCTTTTTTGAAACCAACGGTGTTGACGTTGGCTATGTTGTTGCCGGTTACGTCAAGATACGTCTGGTGCGCTTTGATGGCGCTGACGGCTGAATAAAGCGAACGAAGCATCTTATATATTCCTCCTGTTTTTTTCGCATTCCGTTGCCGTCAATTTAACCAACTTCCTCGTTGGGCTTGTTTCCGACGAACTATATCATTCGGGAGGCGCGGCTCTTTAATTGCCCTACAGGGTTTCTTCGGGCTCGCTTTCAGCCTCGCTCCCGGTTGTATCGCCGCCCGTCCCCGTGTTTACGTATACGGGGTAGCCTACCTGCTCGACGCTGCTGAATGGAATGTAGCTGCCGTCCTCCAGGTAGAGGTTGACTTCTCCCGCGACGATGTCGAGGAAAGAGACCATTCCGGTCTTCAGCGAGCCGTCGTCTCCTGTGTAGCCGACGATGGTGCCGATAAGCGCTACAGCGGACGCGGCAGTTGTCGCGGAGGTTGCCGCTATCAACGTTTCGAGGTTTTTGTTCGTCGTCATCTGCTGCTCGAGCCCCGAGTACGTCGCGAGCTGGGCCACAAACTCCGTGTCCTTCATCGGCTCGGTCGGATCCTGGTTCGTGAGCTGAGTGACGAGGAGTTTGAGAAAATCCTCCTTGCCGAGGCTGTCCCCCGTGCTCTGCCTCGTTATTGTGTCCTCGTAACTCGTATAAGCGTAAGTGCCGATCGCGCTATAAAGATCCGAATTGCTGTCAGCCATCTCCACTACCCCCTTCTGAAGCTTGCGCGGGCCGTCTCAACCCGCTTGCTCAAAAAAACGACAGTTCACGCGGCGTCCGCGCCTTTGTCTCTTGTGATAATATCGACCGCCCAAACGAAAACATGAATGCCAGACGAGAAGATTCGCGCCTTCGTGGACAAGATTGAAGCGGAATCATAAAAAACCGAGCCAGGCCTCCTTTTATCGCCAGATAAAATAGCCCGACTCGGTTTTCAATCTCTTTGCGAAAAACTCAATACGTTACGCCACCCAGTGAAGCAGTCCGTTCTCCAGGTCTATCCTCGCCAGGCGCGTCGGCGCCTCCTCTTCGCCTTCGAGGGCATCGAGGCCGCCTACGCGGTTTTTTGTCTTTGTGCCGTACAGGTCTCCGCGATTTCTCTGCTCTTCTTTGTTCCTTATATCGACTGCGAGGCTAGAAACGTGAATGCCCTGCGCTTCGAGAGACGTCTTCAGAATGTCTATCTGCTGCTGGAGCAGCTGCTTCAGCGACTCGTTGTCAACCTTGAAGACTGCTTCCACCCCGTTAGCGGTCGCCTGCAGCGAGACGTCCACGCGCCCAAGCGCCGGCGGCTCGACCACTATCCGCGC
This sequence comes from Synergistaceae bacterium, assembly GCA_031289775.1. Classification (GTDB taxonomy): domain Bacteria; phylum Synergistota; class Synergistia; order Synergistales; family Synergistaceae; genus JAITOY01. The sequence continues at coordinate 18,406 of JAITOY010000023.1, read as the reverse complement.
CTCGTCTATGCCGTCGTTTTTCATGAACTGCAAAATCGAGCTGACTCCGTCCCCAAACGCGTTATCGGCGTCGAGCAGGTACGTCGCGCCTGGCTGAGTCGCCGCCGGGAGCTGGACGTCAGATGTCCGTTCGCGCAACGCCGAGAGCATGTCGCTCGCAAAAACGTTTGTCTTTGGCGCCGCGTCCGCGTCCGCGCCCAAGGAAACATCGCTCTGCGCCTTTGCGTTCGCGGCCGCCTTCGCCGCCCTCTGGTCGCGGAAATCGGAGGCGTTGTTGGCGTTTCCGCCCTCCTGCTTGCCCAACGCGGGCTTGTTCAGCGCTGCCGCCTGCTCCTGCCTACTGGAAATCGCGTCCTCAAAGTTCTTTGATATATCGTCGATCTTCTGATTTATTTCGGCGTCGGCGCTGCTGTCGGCATCGCCAGAGATCCCAGACAGAACGGCGCCATACGCCTCGAGGCTGCTGGCGAAATCCCCAGCCTCGTCCACGTCCTCTAAAAGCGACGTATCCAGCTCGTCCAACGGATTCAAAAGCTCTTCGTCGAGCGTCACTTCCGGCAGCGCTATCTCAGGCTGTTCCTCGGGCGTCAGACCGACCTGCTGAAGAGCCGACAAATCTGAAATCTCAAGCGCCACAGCAGCGCCTTCAACGAAAACCTCGCCGCCGGCGCCGGACATGCCCGAATATTTCTTTAAAAATTCCTCAATAAGCCGGTGGAGCGAGCCGCCCGCAAAATCCTCGCCGAGGATCATGTCGGGGTCAAACCTGCCCACATTAGCGACGGCCTCCTCAGCCAGCTTCAGTGCGCCTCTCACGTCGCCCTCGGACAGCTCGGCGTCCAACGCGTCCGCGAAATCTCTGATGCGATCCACTCCGTTCGAGAGCGGTTCGACTAACGCGGAGAGTTCCTCGTCGGTCAGCTCATCAGCGAAACGCTCAACATCCTTGCCAGCTTCGCGGTATTTAGCCGCGAGCGCCGGCTTTGAATCACGGATCGTCCCCAGCATCCTGTTGAATTTCTCGCGCCCGGCAGCGGAGTTTGTTTTGTCGGGGCTGCGTCCCGCATAGGCGGACGACGATTTGGAACCTCCGCTTGGGGCTTGTGTCTGAAGAAAATCGCCTGTCGTTTGGTAAGCCGTTTGAAGGGCCATTTTCACTCACCTCTGAATTTTCGACTCTAAGAGCTCACGCGCTTCCCTCGCGCTCGTCCTTAGAAAACCGCGGCCAATCCGCGCAACGATAGCGACTTCCGCTCGCTACTTATTTTTCCTATCTCTGTAAAGAATTGTAAGTCGTTCCGTAAGGTTCGCCGCCACGGCGACGTCCATACGGCCAAGGATATTGGCTCTCACGTCCTCATCCAGACCATCCAACACAGCGACGGCAAGATTCCGGTTAAGCTTCTCCACTATAGCGGCTGCGTTCCGAACTGTCATCTGGCCGAACGTGCCGACTATCTCGCTGATCTCGCTCTGCTGCTCGCCGGAGATGGAAGCGTCATCGTCGGACGATATATCGTTCGAGAGCGCTTCTAGCCTGGACGCCAGCTCCTCCCTCTCGTATTCGAGATCTTGCTCTTTCATGCTCAGATCCTTGGAGATAGCGTCAAGGGCCTTCACCCTATCGTCGATCGAACGCACCGAGTCCGCGATGCGGGTCTCCCATTCTTCGTTCTCCCTCCGCCTGCGCTCCTCCGGAGTGAAGTCGATCCGCTCAGGGATGTTGAGCATTTCCTTCAGGTTCTGGCCGACTCCCGGAATTTTAGGCACAAGAGGATATATGGCTGGCCGGAAGTCGTAACCTCCACTCGCCTGAAGCCCCGCTGAGGCGCCTATCGCCAGCATCGCGAGCAGCATAAAAAAACCGCAACCTCTTTTTTTCTTTTTCTTTTTCTTCCCTTGCGCCTTGCCGGAAGAATCAGGGGCTGCGGAGTCCGTGCGTTTGGTGTCTTTATCTATTTCAGCCATTCTCAATCGCCTCTGGAGTATTTTCGGTATAAAGCAAGCACGTTCTTAACGTAACGTTCCGTCTCCGGAAACGGAGGAATCCCACCGTAGGAGTCCACTCGGCCTGAACCGGCGTTATAAGCCGCCAGCGTCTTTTCGAAATCGCCATTATACTTATCGGACAGTTGGGAGAGGTATTTGATACCCCCTTCGATGTTTCTTTTCGGATCTTTTGGATCGACTCCAAGACCCTTTGCCGTGCCTGGCATCAATTGCATCAAACCTATCGCGCCAGCGCTGGAGACCGCGTTCGGGTTGCCTCCGGATTCAAGCCGCATCACAGCTCTCGCGAGATCCGGATCCACTCCATATTTTTCGCTTAAATCCTGAATATCCGGCTCCCACATAGCCAGGCGCTCCGCTACGGACTCCGGGACGCTTATCTCGCCAAACTCGCCCTGCGGCGAATATGGGTCGTCGAGCTTCTCCTCGAGTATATCCTCGAAGCGAGCGCCCGACTCCGCCTGGTCATCGGGTAAATTCGGGTTTATCATGGCTTCGATCTCCCTGATGCGCCCCATCACCCTGTTAATGTTGGAAATAGGCATATTAAATTCTCGCCTCCCCTTGCATATTTCGCCTGAACCTCATGGAGTTGATGTCGTCGAGGTTGCCCTGCTCGACATCCACCGTCCTTTTATCCTCCCGGACTTTAAGCTTGTCCACGAAGTGTTCCATGATCTGGACGTTGCGATGTTTTTCGAGCAGGACGACTTTAGTCTCCTCGATGCACGCCCTGCAATCCTCGAGCTCATGCTTGTCCGCGACGAGGCGTTTTTCAATGAGGTCGAGGTTCTGGCGCTCAAACCAGAGCTGCTGCGGCGAGATTAAACTGTCCCTGCCCGAGCAGAACTCCGTGAGCGCGTTTTCGCGCCTCTCGGTTATCTCGTTCAGCCTGTCCAAGATGGTCTCTTCCTCGTGCTCCTTCGTTGCGAGCTCGCTCTGCGTGATCTCCCTTTCGACCTCGCGAACGTGAAGAACTCGCCTGAAACGATTCAATTCGTTCGCCATACCCGCGTCCCCACCCTTTTACGTAAACTCTACCTCTGCGCGAGCTTCAGGAGCCGCGCTACAGTGTCTTCGTAAGAAAAGTTCTCGGTCATTCCCTGCTTCAAAAAATCATCCACGGACTCTATATGCTGGAGCGCCCAATCCACCTTGGGGTTGCTGCCGGCTTTGTAAGCTCCGATGTTGATGAGATCCTGCGCCCCCTCGAATATCGAAAGAAGCTCGCGTACCCTGACGGCGGCCTCGTTCTGCTCCTCCGAGACAACTGTCGACATGACGCGGCTTATGCTGCGCTGTACGTCGACGGACGGATAGTGATACTTGGCCGCCAAGTCCCTGCTGAGGACAAAATGTCCGTCCAGAATTCCCCTCACGGTGTCAGCGACGGGCTCGTTCATGTCGTCGCCCTCGACGAGGACGGAATAAATAGCGGTTATGCTGCCACGTTCGCCAGTGCCTGATCGCTCTAGCAGTTTCGGCAGAAACGCGAAAACCGAGGGGGTATAACCCCTCGTAGCCGGAGGTTCGCCAATAGCGAGCCCGACGTCTCTCTGTGCCATCGCGACCCTAGTCACCGAATCCATCATGAGCAGCACGTTTTTGCCAAGATCCCTGAAGTACTCGGCGACCGCTGTAGCTGTGAGAGCTGCCTTCAGGCGCACGAGCGGCGGCTGATCCGACGTGGCGACGACAACTACGGAACGCGCAAGCCCCGCCGGCCCGAGATCCCTCTCGAGAAACTCCTTGACCTCCCGTCCGCGTTCGCCCACCAAAGCTATAACGTTGACGTCCGCCTCAGTGTTCCTCGCCATCATCCCCAAAAGGACGCTTTTGCCGACGCCAGAGCCGGCAAAAATCCCTATACGCTGCCCCTGCCCCAGTGTGAGGAGGCCGTCTATGACCTTCACCCCAACAGCGAGAGGTTTTTCGATCATCTGCCGGCGCAACGGATGCGGCGGGGAGGAAGTCAGCGGATAATACTCGAGCGCTGGAACGGGGCCAAGCGAGTCGAGAGGATTTCCAAGCCCGTCGAGCACCCTGCCCAAAAGCGCATTCGAGACGTTGACGCCCAAAGGGCGCCCCATAGAGAGAACGTCGCATCCGGGCCCAATTTCGGAGATATCCCCGAGAGGCATCAGGAGAACCCTGTCCGTCCTGAAGCCAACCACCTCGGCTCGCAACACTGTGTCCCGGTTGCGAAACCGAATTTCACACAGGTCGCCAATCTGGACATCAGGCCCCTGAGACTCGATGACAAGGCCGACAACCTGCGTGACCCTGCCGTTTATGCGGATCAGCTCTGTCTGAGCCAGGCGTCCTTCCAACGCCATGAAAAGATCGGAGACTGCGGCGACGGCCGCGCCGGCGATCTCAGTCTCCGCCGTCGCCGCCACTGTCTCCGCCGTCTTCAAGCATACACTCCATAACCAGCGATTCAACTTCGGAGGATACCTGCTCGAGCTGCGTCCTCCACCTCGCGTCGTAAATGCCGAGGTTAGTCTCTACGAGGCAACTGCCCTTGTCAACGTGGTCGTCCGACAATATATCGAAGAATTTGACCCCTCGTATCGAATCCATCAAGTTCTCCTTGCTCGCCTCGACTCCAGCGATGTCTTCAGGGTTGAGGTAGACAATTATCTTCTCTCTGTCGCTCACTCGCTTCAATATATACTCCAACAGGCGCTTCGCTGCATTCGTATCGAGAGTCACGCTCGACTGGAGCATCCTGCAAAGCATCATCTCCCACAGACGCACGAGCTGAGGAGCGTGGGAGAGCGCCAAATCCGCCCTCGACGCGGACAATGAATCATATATGCCGCTCAGCATAAGAAGCGCGTCCGAGAATTTCTCCTCGTACTCAGTCCTCACGTTGGCTTCGGAATTTGCGAGCCCTTCGGCGTAACCCTTTTCGCGACCTTCCGCATGGCCCGCCTTATCGGCTTCTTCCTTCCGCGCCTGAACCTCGACTTCGGCCTGCTCGTAAAAAAGAGCCTTTTCTGTCTCCAGATTGTCTTTTGCCGCGTCCAGCTCAGCTCGAACAGCCAACTCCGCAGATCTCGTCTCGCGCAAGTCGGCCTCGCGCGCGCGCAACTCCGACCTTAACGTGCGAATCTGCTCATCAGCAAAAGCGAGAGCGGATTCCTCGCCCTTTGAAAGGGTCTCGGCGGGATCCGACTTTTCGATGGTTTCGCCAAGCGAATCCACCTCCTCCAGAATGCCTCGCCCAACCCGGACTGTTCCCGGCAGGAGCCGGACTGCCCGAATCAGGCGCTGTCTGGAGGCGTCAGACAACTATCTCTTCCTCTCCGCCGCGGGCAATGACTATCTCGCCCGCCTCTTCGAGAGCGCGTACGACATTTACGATCTTCTGCTGCGCTTCCTCGACCATGCGCACGCGCACAGGCCCCATGAAATCCATGTCCTCTTTCAGCATGTCGGCAGCGCGCTTCGACATGTTCTTGAAGAACTTCTGGCGCAATTCCTCCGACGCGCCCTTCAACGCGAGCCCAAGATCCTTCAGATCGACCTCGCGCAGAACCCTTTGCAGCGAACGGTCGTCCACGCCACCGATGTCGTCGAACATGAACAGCCGTTTCTTTATCTCCTCCGCGAGCTCCGGATCCTGTTCCTCCAGAGATTCTATAATGTTTCGCTCCGTGCCTCTGTCTACGCGGTTTATAAGGTTCACCACAGCGTCTATGCCGCCCGCTATCGTGAAGTCCTGTCCCATTACCGTTGATAACTTTCTCTCGAGAACACGCTCCACCTCCCTCAGAACCTCCGGCGTGATGCGATCCATCTTCGCGATGCGACGAACTACATCCCACTGCGCCGCTGGGGCAAGGCCTCCCAAGACAAGCGCCGACTGCTCGGGCGCGAGATACGAGAGGATGAGGGCGATAGTCTGCGGATGCTCGTTCTGGATGAAGCTCAGGAGCTGCTGAGGATCGGTGTGCCGAACAAAGTCAAACGGCCTCACCTGCAAGCTAGCGGTTATCCTGCGCAATATATCCTGCGCCTTGTCCACGCCAAGCGCCTGTTCGAGCAGTTTTCGAGCGTATTCAACGCCGCCCTGAGTCATGAACTCATGAGCCATAATCAACTCCTGAGCTTCCTTCAAGACGTCCAGCTTCAAATCGGGCGTGACCTTTCTCAGGTTCGCGATCTCGAGAGTCAGCAACTCAATAGTGGTGTCGTCGATATGACGATATGCCTTGGCCACGGCCTCCGGGCCAAGCGCCACCATTAGAATCGCCGCTTTTTCACGCCCCTTCAGATCTTTCGCTTTACTCATACATCGTCGACCACCCAATTTTTAATCAGGTTGGCAAGCTCCTCCGGATTGTTCATGGCATAGTTCCTGAGTTGCTCCTCAAGAACCGAAAGCTCGCCCTGGGATGTCATAAGGTCAGGGTTTTCAAGAAGCTCGCGCAACGAGGGGTTCTCCTCCATCTCCATAGCGGCTCGCGCCCTTTGAAGCGCCTCGAGCTGCCTGCGCCTGCGAAGCCAGAGCACAAAACCGGCGGCAAGAGCCAATAAAAATATCACGAACGAGCTTACGCCCAACACAAGCCGTTTGCGCTGCTCCGCGTCCATGCGATCCTGCAGCACGTCCACTACCGATGTGTCGAAAGGAACGCCTATGACTGTAAGCATATCACCTCTCGACTCGTCCGCGAGAATGGCCGACGCGACCGCGCTGCGCCACTGATCCGTCTCGCCTTTTGTTAGTTTACGGTCTATGAGAACAAGCGCGGAGGCCCGTTTTATTTTGGGCGCGGTCTCCACTTGCTGTGACTCCTGCGTCGAGTTGTCGTAGTTGTTGATCGTTTCATTTCTGGAGTACTCCGACTGCCCATTACCCTGTCCCTGGGAAACCTCGTACCCAGGTATGTTTGAAGTTGTGCCGGGCGGACCTCCATACACGCCTGCCGGGCCAGTGTAATTCTCCTCCATATTCTGCTGGCTCTGAAGCGGACCATGAATTTTGCCGTCTATCGGAATGAGTATCTTACTCGTCGTCTGTTTTTTGTCGAAATCAAGCTCGACTCTGATCGACGCCGCGATCTTGCCGTGCCCGAACGCCTTCTCGAGAACGTCCTTTATCTTTTTCTGTAAGTCAGCCTCGTAGTACTTCTCGTACTCCCTCTGCTTCAGGACGAGCCTGTCGCCTGTCTTGAACAAAGAGTCGTCCAGCAGGTCGTCGAAGGATATATGTCCGTCCGCGTCGACCAAGGTCACGTTCTCGGGAATCAACCCCTCGACGCTGTGGGAGACGAGGTGGACTATGGCGCGCGCCATCTCCGGGCTGAAATCCGCGCCGGACTGGAGCTTCAGGACTACGGCGGCCGTAGACGGCTGTCTCTGCTCCAGAAAAAGCTTCGACTCGGGAACGACTATGCTGACCCGAGCCGACTTGACGGACTTAACTTCACGCAACGTCCGGGATAGCTCGCCTTCGAGCGCCCTGAAGTAAGTTACCTTCTCCTGGAAGCTGGTTTTACCTAGACTTGACTGATCGAACAACTCGAAACCCACGTCGCCCGCAGGCACTCCCTTGCTCGCAAGCGATATGCGGGCCTCGTACACCTGCGACGTCGGCACGAGAATGGCTTTCGCCTGCGAGTCAGTTTTGTATGGAATGCCCTCTTCTTTGAGGTACGTGATGACGGCATCCTCGTCGCGCGCGTCAAGCCTGGAAAATATCGGTTCATAAGCCGTCCTGCCAGTTATAAAAGCTGCCGCCAAAATTCCCCCGAGCACAAGGACGGCAGCCCCCACAAGCGACAGCCGCTGCCACTTTTGGAGGGCCCCCCAGAAGGTTCTGAATCGTTCAATCGCTTCCGCAAACTTTTCACGCATCGTTTAGGCCTCCATCGATCAGACTGACATGCGCCCGATCTGCTGATAGGCGTCCAAGAGTTTGTCCCTGATTTGGATCATCAGGCGGAGGGCAAGCTCGGCCTTCTCCACTGCTATGGAAACCTCTGAAACATCCTCGACCTCGCCGAGCGACATGCGCTGGATCATATTGTCGGCCTCCGCCTGCATGTCGTTCACCTTCAAGATGCTTGCCTTCAGAACCTCCGAAAAAGGCGGCGAGCCAACGGGGTTGACCGTCTGCTTTTGCTGAGGGATAAGGTCGATTCTTTCGATAGGCATAATAGGGTTAACGCGCGTTACTTCTGCCATTATAGTAATCCTCCGTTCTCTAAGCTGTAAAAAAATTAGACAAAATTAGCGCCTTGAAGCGCAATGGACTTGACCGTAATTATACTACATAACTCGTAGATATTCAGACAAAAAATAAGTATTCTAAACTAATAAAAATAAACAGACTTCGCAAACACCCCTGCTCAACCTTTATTTTCCCTCTCTTCGCGGATATGTCAATACGCAAATACAATTCTTTGCACAATATAAGGCTGAATATTTAACGACGACATCTAGTTTGACAAGTCTGACGTCGATTATTGCCTACTTTAAAGATACGGAATCATTTAAATTTAAATTGCTGTGCGACTCAATACTTTAGTTTTAATATGGCGCCTGGATTGCGAATAGGAACCTCTGGTGTGAGGCGTTTATCTCACGGTTAAACAAGCGGGCCAAATAGCGTATAATTTGCGTGGGCGTGTTTTTTTAACGCCTGTTGTCGTTATGGGGGGATCGGGATGGCGGACGATGCGCGAGAGGTCAAAAGCCGCATAGATATAGCAGATGTCGTAGGGGATTACGTTCCTCTTCGCCGGGCTGGCTCGTCGCTCCGGGGGCTTTGCCCATTTCACGCCGAAAAGACTCCGTCGTTCTACGTCTCGCCCGACAGGCAGACATTCCATTGCTTCGGATGCGGCAAGGGAGGAGACGTCTTCACGTTCATAATGGAGATGGAGAGCCTTTCGTTCAGGGAGTCCCTGGAGCGTCTGGCGGAGAGGGCCGGGGTGAAGCTTTCGTCGCCGGGCGAGAGGCGCGCGACGCGCGGGGACTCGCGTCTCATTCTCGATGAGGCGGATTTGTTTTTCAGGGGCGCGCTACAGGGCAGCGGCGGAGAGGCGGCCCGAGCCTATCTCGCGAGGAGAAATTTATCGACGGATTCATGGGCGCGCTTTGGCCTGGGGTGGGCGTCGCAGTCGTGGGACGCCCTCGCCAAGCGCCTCCGCGTCTCCGGCTATCCGGACGAAAACATAAAAGCGTCAGGCCTTGTCTCGGAGAGCGAAAAAGGCGGTTTTTACGACCGTTTCAGGGGAAGGGTCATGTTTCCGATCAGGGACGAGACAGCGAGAATAACAGGTTTTGGCGGCAGGCTCATCGACGGGGACGGCGCGAAATACATAAACAGCCCCGAGAGCGAGCTCTTCAAGAAAGGAAAGCAGCTTTATCTGCTGCATGACGCCAAAAAGACCATCAAGGAGGGAAAACGGGCCATTCTTACCGAGGGCTACCTCGACGCTATGAGGGCTCACCTCTCCGGTTTCACCGAGACAGTCGCCTCTCTCGGCACGTCCCTGACGGAGGAGCAGGCTACTCTCTTGAAACGCTTCACGAATCTCTGCTATATCTCCTACGACGCGGACGGCGCGGGACGGGAGGCGTCAATCAGAGGAATGTACATATTGCAGCGGCGCGGAGTCGAGGTTCGAGTCATATCTCTGCCGGAGGGACGCGACCCGGACGATCTACTTTCGGAGGAAGGCGGCGCCGAGGTCTTTGAATCCCTGCTGCAAAAAGCCCTCCCCCTGCCCCTCTACCACGTCCAGATAAGACGCGACGCACTGCGCTCCCCGCAACTGAGAAAGACGGCCACAGAGGACGTCCTCTCCGGACTTGCGTCTTTGCAGCCCCTCGACCTCCAGCCGTATATCCCCAGGATCGCGCGAAGTTTCGGCCTTTTGGAGCACAAGTTCGAGAGAGAGATAGAGCGTTTCAGAAACACTCGCGAGTCAAAATCAGCAATTTACGCAAAAGGCATCTCGAAAGATGAGAGCGTATATATAGATAGAGGGGAAAATATTGATGGGGATATCGCGTCCAGGACGATAGATCTCGAGTGCGCGATTTGTAGTCTCGTCTGGAGTGACGAAGGACTCCGCTCAACCATCGAGCTCAGCGATATTGTACCGCTTTTCTCAGACGAGGCGGTCGTGGGCGTCGTAACAGCTCTTGTCTCGGGAGAGTCGCCTGACGCGCTGGAGCTTCGCTGGAGGGAAATGGGCGAGCGAAACTGCCCAGCAAGGATCTCGAGGGGCGACGCTGTCCTCTCCGAGGGGATGCTCGGCCCGGAGCACGCGGCGAAGCTGATAGGGGATCTGAGGGAGCGCTCGATGAAGAGACGCTACGAGGCGCTGAAACAAAAATGCCTTTACGGAGAGGCCACCAGGGAGGAGATTGCCGAGTACGGCGGCATCGCGAAAAGATTGAAGGGAAGTCCGCAGGACGTTACGGCGGACTGAGCAATTTGGAGAAGCGCTGATTGAATCGCTCAGACGAAATTTTTCAGTTTGCGAACACGGAGGCTGCTTGGTTTTAATCGTCACTCTTCAGGCCTCTGACAACAAATCAGCTTTATATTCCCTGGGGAGGGAGGATGTTATGGAGGAAGAAAAAGAAAAGGCTGACATAACCGCTCAGGAACCAGCGGCGTCGGTCGCCGAGATGCCCGTCGAGGAGATGATGGATTACATCGACAGCATAAGGGATCTTCTCCACACGGGCAGGGAGAAGGGTTTCGTCACCTACGAGGATATTGAGAAGAGACTGCCGAAGGAGATACTGTCGGCGGAAATTCTTGACAACATATACCTCAACATAATGGAGCTGGGCATCGATGTCGTCGACGAGCCCAAGGTGAAGGACGAGGTCGAGGAGGACGTTCTTCCCTTAGTCAGCAGCCCCGACGACAGCGGCGCGCTCGAGGAACTGCCGCTGTCGGATCCGGTGAGGATGTATCTCAGGGAGATAGGCAAGATATCGCTCCTCACCGCTGACGAGGAGGTCGAACTGGCGAAGGGTGTCGAGGCTGGGGATCCTGTGTCTAAGGCACATTTGGTCGACGCGAACCTTCGACTCGTCGTCAGCATCGCCAAGAAGTATATCGGGCGCGGAATGCTCTTCCTCGACCTCATTCAGGAGGGCAACCTGGGGCTGATTCGGGCGGTAGAGAAGTTCGACTACCAGAAGGGCTTCAAGTTCAGCACATACGCGACATGGTGGATACGGCAGGCAATAACGCGCGCCATCGCCGATCAGGCGAGAACCATCAGGATTCCGGTTCACATGGTCGAGACGATAAACAAACTGATTCGAATATCGCGGCAGCTCGTTCAGCGCCTCGGCCGCGAGCCGACGGCGGACGAGATCGCGGCCGAGATGGAGATTTCGTCGGACAGGGTCGAGGAAATACAGCGTATAGCGCAGGAGCCAGTCTCGCTTGAGACCCCGATCGGCGAGGAGGAGGACAGCCAGCTCGGAGACTTCCTAGAGGACAAGGATATGCCGAACCCGGAGGAGGTCGCAGCGAGCATGATCCTCCGCGAGCAGCTCGAGGAGATGCTCGCGGATCTGAGCGAGCGAGAGCGAGAGGTGCTACGGTTGCGCTTTGGCCTTGAGGACGGCCACGCGCACACGCTCGAGGACGTCGGTAAGCGCTTCGGGGTTACGAGAGAGCGCATTAGACAAATTGAGGCCAAGGCCCTCCGCAAGCTCCGCCATCCAAGCCGCAGCAGAAGGCTGAAGGATTTTCTCGACTGACGCCCGTTATGCGAATCGATAAATTTCTCAAACTGTCACGGTTGATCAAGCGCCGCGAGGTTGCGAGGGAGATGACGGACGCCGGCGCCGTCCGACTGAATGGCAGGAAGGTCAAGCCGGCCGCCGAGGTGAAGACCGGAGACGCGATAGAGGTGGCCTTCCCGAGGAGGGTAGTCTCTGTCTCGGTGCTCACGGCTGACGAACGCGAGATGAAGCGCGGCGGCCCGTCCGTCTCGATTGAGGGCGAAACCCGGCTGAACGAGGACGAAAAACCGTGGTAAAGCGATAAGCGATATAATGAGGTAAGCTACTGAAAGGAGTGTTTTTGTGTGAGTGAAATAGTTGGAGTACATGCGCGCGAAATTCTCGATTCGAGAGGAAACCCGACCGTTGAGGTTGAGGTTGTTCTGGAGAACTGGATAACTGAGCGAGCGAGCGTGCCGAGCGGGGCGTCGACAGGCTCGTTCGAGGCCGTCGAACTGCGTGACGGCGGCGGCCGTTACGTAGGCAAGGGCGTCATGAAGGCGGTCGAAAACGTGAACTCGATCATAGCCCCCGAACTCATCGGTTATGATCCGTCCGAGCAGGAGGAGATCGACCGCAAGCTCATCGAACTCGACGGCACGGACAACAAGGGCAAACTCGGCGCTAACGCCATCTTGGGAGTGTCTCTCGCCGTGGCGCGCGCAGCCGCCACGGATCACGAAATTCCCCTGTGGGCGCATCTGGGCGGCCTCGGCCCCTACTCCCTACCCACTCCGCTCATGAACGTCGTAAATGGCGGAGCGCACGCGGACAACAACCTCGACATTCAGGAGTTCATGCTCGTTCCCCATGGGGCAAGCTCGTTCTCGGAGGCCCTCCGAATGGGCGCGGAGACTTATCACTCCCTCAAAAAAATATTGAAGAAATCGAACCACTCCACCGGCGTGGGCGACGAGGGAGGGTTCGCCCCGAACTTCAAGGCAAATTCCGAGGCGCTGTCATATCTCGTCGACGCGATAACGGAAGCCGGCTATGAGCCAGGCAAGCAGATCAGCCTCGCGCTCGACGTGGCGGCGAGCGAGTTCTACAAGGACGGAGTCTACAACCTCGAGGGCGAGGGCCGCAAGCTGAAGGCCGAGGAGCTCGCCGGCTACTATGAGGAGATAACCTCTAAGTACCCGATCGTCAGCATAGAGGACGGCATGTCAGAGGAAGACTGGGACGGATGGTCGCTTTTGACGAAAAAGATCGGCGGTAAAATCCAGCTCGTCGGCGACGACCTTTTTGTGACGAACCCCGTCCGCTTTGAACGCGGGATAAAGGACGGCGTGGGCAACGCCATCCTGGTCAAGCTGAACCAGATCGGGACTCTCACCGAGACGCTGAAGGTCATCTCAATGGCCAAGGTCTCCGGTTACGGCGCGATCATATCGCACCGCTCCGGCGAGACAGAGGACGCGTTTATCGCCGACCTCGCCGTCGCTACGGCCGCCGGACAGATAAAGACGGGCGCCCTCGCGCGCACAGACAGGGTCGCGAAGTACAACCAGCTTCTCCGCATAGAGGAGCGCCTCGGAGCGTCCGCAAGGTATGCCGGTATCACAGGCATTCACGCCTCCCGATAATAAACAGGCTCGCGCATATATTCCAATGAAAAAAATCGTATCCACAAAAAACGCGCCCGGCGCGATCGGCCCGTACAGCCAGGCCGTTTGGGCCGGTGACTTCCTCCACTGCTCGGGACAGCTCGGCATTGACCCTTCGAACGGGACGCTCGCTGGAGCGAACGTGGCCTCGCAGGCGGAGCAGGCGCTTCGGAACGTAGAAGCCTTACTGGAGTCACAGGGGCTTTCTATATTGGACGTAGTGAAGGCGCTCGTATTCCTGACGGACATGGGAGAATTCAAAGCCTTCAACGAGGTTTACGGAAAATTTTTCAAGGACGAGCCTCCTGCGCGCTCTTGCGTGGCGGTATCGGCGCTTCCTTTAGGCGGCCTCGTGGAGATTGAGGTAATAGCGCATAAGTGATAATATGAACCTCAGTTGGGCCCCTGCTCATCTTTTCAGAAGGCGGGGGCTCGGCGGTCTTCCTGAAACAATCATCGCCGTTTTTTTGAGACTCTTAAAGAATAAATCTTTCTTGATTTATCGGATGGGCGTGTAAATTATCGAGGAAGTCGTGTTAAAATATGCCTCGTTTGTGGATCATCTGTCGAAAACTTTTTTCAAAAATGGACTTGATGTCCGGCGGGAGGGGATTTTTTTGCAACAGAGTCCGACGGGGCTTTTTTCCCGGTTTTTCAGCGTTTTGCCTGCCGCAGCCGCTGATGGCGCGGAAGGAGCACAGCGAAGCGGGGATTTGACCCAGTTTCTGATAATGATAGGAGCGCTGCTGTTTATCTTTTATTTCCTTATGTTTCGTCCACAGAAAAAAAAACAGCAGCAGCACGATAAGATGCTCGCATCGATCAGCCGGGGCGACTCGGTCGTCAGCGCGGGTGGTTTTTTCGGCAAGGTGTGCGACGTGCTGGACGACTCGTTCATCATTGAGATCTCGGATGGTGTGAGGGTAAGAATACTGAAAAGCTCAATCACAGTGCGCCGCGAAACGTCCGATTCGAAACAGAAATCCGGCAGGCCGAAGAAAAAAAGAAGGCGCATTGACGGGGGCGAAACCGCGCGCACGTCCGATGGCGAACTGACGGTGAGCGAGAACAAGGCTCTTGTTGGGCGCCGCGTGGCAGAAGAGTCGACGCCTGAGAGCGCGGAAACGTCCGAGGGATTGCCGGTCGAGCCGGTCGCCGGCTCGCATACAGAAGCGGCGTCTGAGAGCGCAGTGGCCGAGGATACCGAGAAAAATTCAGGAGGCGCGGCGTCATGATAAAAAGGGATAAGGTCAGGCTGGGCGTCATCGTCGCCGTGCTTTTGTTGTCGGCACTGGCTGTTTTCCCAATCGACGGACGCATCAAACTCGGGCTCGATCTGAAGGGAGGCGCCCACATAGTGCTTCAGGCGAGACCAATCGACGATGCCCAGGTGAACGACGACAGTGTCGACAGGCTCATCGAGGTTCTGAGAAACCGAATAGATCAGTACGGCATAGTTGAACCGCAGATACAGCGAGAGGGCGGCGACCGAGTAGCGGTGGATCTCCCGGGCATCGAGGATTCCGAAGCGGCGCTCGAGCTCATAGGAAGAACCGCCATGCTCGAGTTCAGGCAGGTTGCCGGCGCCGGCCCAAAGATGCCGCCGCCTGTCGAGCGCAAGAACTACGCCTCGGACGCCGACTATGACGCGGCGCTCACGAGATGGCAGCGTCTTGTCACGACGATCAATGAGGACGTAAAGGGCTTGGAAGAGCGGGCCAAATCCGACGACTCGATCATACTCGGCAGGGACGAGGATAAAAATATTTATCTGCTTGGTCAGCTTTACGTCACAGGCGGCGACCTCGTGGACGCGAGAGTCACGCAGGACGAACTAGCCAGACCTGCCGTGTCGCTCGAGTTCAACAGCGAAGGCGCAAGCGCCTTCGAGAACGCGACGGCGGAGAACATCGAAAAACAGATAGCGATAGTCCTCGACGGGTCGGTCATTTCAGCACCGGTAGTACGCACGAGAATAAGCGGCGGGAACGCCATCATCACCGGCACGTTCTCGTACGACGAGGCTGCGCGGCTCGCGGTCATGCTGCGCGCTGGGGCTCTGCCGATGAACGTCGAGATACTGGAGAATCGCTCGGTCGGCCCGACGCTCGGCGAGGATTCCATCCGCTCCGGGCTTATGTCAGGCCTCATTGGCGGATGCCTTGTCATAGTCTTCATGCTTGTGTATTACGGGATGCTCGGCATAGCGGCCGACGTGGCCATGATAATTTCCATGCTCGTTCTGATGGCCGCCATGGTGGCGTTGAAGACAACACTGACGCTTCCGGGCATCGGCGGAATCGTACTCACGATAGGCATGGCGGTCGACGGCAATATCCTGATATACGAGCGCATGAAGGAGGAGTTCCGCTCCGGCAAGACGATCATGGCGGCGCTCGACTCCGGCTTCCGCAAGGCGTTGGTGGTCATATTGGACTCGAACGTGACCACGCTCATCGCGGCAGGTGTTCTTTTTTATTTCGGTTCCGGCCCTGTGCGCGGTTTTTCCGTCACGCTGAGCCTCGGCGTGCTGGCTTCGATGTTCGGCAACATCGTGGTGACACGGGCGATTTTGCAAATCATGCTGTGCAGGCGTAAGAATGCTGCGCTTTAGGAGAGTTTGCTGAGATGGCTACCTTTGACGCTTCGAAACTGAATTTGCCTTTTATGAAATTTCGAAAGATCGCGATTGGCGCGAGCGCCATTCTTGTCCTCGCGAGTCTGGTTCTTCTCTCTGTGAAGGGCTTGAATTATAGCGTTGATTTCACAGGCGGAGTTTCACTTCAGCTGGAGTTCACCGAGCCGGTGAACATCAGCGGCATCAGGGAGACGATGAATGAGGCCGGACAGGGACAGGCGGTAATCCAGGCTCTCGACGACGACAAGAATATCATGATACGCTACCAGAAGGCTAGCGACGACATCAGGCGACAGATAATGACCTCACTCGAGGAAAAACACGGCGCGGTCACAATCCAAAAGACCGACGACGTGGGCCCTGTCGTGGGGGGTGAGTTGCGGCGCCAGGCATTCATCGCCGTGCTCGCCGCGATAGCGTTCATTCTAATTTACATGGCGTTTCGCTTCCAGTTCAGGTTCGGCGTAGTCGCAGTGCTGTCGCTCGCCCACGACGCCATGCTTATGCTGGGCATCTACAGCCTCACCGGGCGTGAGATATCGACATCATTCATTGCGGCCATACTGACGGTCATAGGTTATTCGCTCAACGACTCGATAGTCGTGCTGGATCGCATCCGAGAGAACTGGGGCCAGATTCGCTCCAAGGGAATACTCGACCTCGTCAACACGTCCATAAACCAGACGCTGTCGCGCACGATAAACACATCGCTCACGACGTTGCTGCCAGTGCTGGCGATGTTCTTCTTCGGCGGCGAGGTCATATCGAACCTCGCGTTTGCGTTTTTGATCGGCATAGTAGTCGGCACGTACAGCTCCATCTACGTTGCGAGCGCACTTCTCGCCGAGTGGAGTTTCCGCAGACCGCTGAAAAAATAAATCGGGTAGGAGGCCTCCCATTAATTGAGAAGCCTTCCTCCCACACCACCATACGTGCGGATCCGTATACGGCGATTCAATAGTTTGAGTGCAATGTCTCATATCAATGATAATTTCATGAAGATTTCAGGTATCATTTGACGGCCTCGGCTTTTTGTTTTAAAATCACGTTTCTGAAGAGAGGTGATTCACTTTGGGGGTAAGCATAAATGCTGAAAAATGTATCGGCTGCGGAGTTTGTGTTCAGGTATGCCCGGAAGTTTTCAACCTCGATGATGAAGCAGGTAAGGGCAGAATCGTGGACGCTGCGCGTGCCGACGAGATCCAGAAACTGGTAAAAGAAGCTGTGGATTGCTGTCCGATAGGTTGCATAAACTGGTAATTTATAGTAAAATAGCTCGTTCCGGGCCCATAGCTCAATTGGTTAGAGCCACCGGCTCATAACCGGAAGGTTCCAGGTTCGATTCCTGGTGGGCCCACCAATTTTTTAAAACTTAAGATGTCCTAAGTTAGATATTTCCGTTCCGTCCGTCATTGGTACTTGTAATTCCCCCCGAAATTTGAATGGAGAGCTGAAAGCGTATATTCGCCCTCGTCAACCTGTGCTAAAAGCAGCCCCTCAAGCGGGATAACGCCCGAGCCGAGAAGTGTCAGGTGAACGGGTATAGGCGCTGCCGCGATGCGATGCGTCAGTACAATCCATAATTGTAATCAGCGATGGCGCCGTTTTCATTGATAACTTCGCCGTTATGATTCTTCCCGTCGAGTATAATGGCGGCGATCAGCTTGATGAGCATTGCAAGATCTGCGTGCTGTGATTTAATGGTATCGGCCGCCGACAAGATGGTTTTTTGATCTTTCAAATCGATATTTAAATATCCCGCTTCAATTCCTTCACTCTTTAGCTCACGTAGGGCTTCCAGCCCCCTGTCTTCATTCCGCGCCCCAATCACTTCTCTAAGTCAAGCGCGCATTAGAATTAGAATAAGATGTTTTTAAGCCCGGCCTGCAGGATATAGAATGGAGTCTGGAAATTAAAAAACGGTTTACGGAAAATCCCGTAAACCGTTGGTATTAGCTGGTGGAGCTGAAGCTCCAATCTCTATATTCACGACTCAACCTTACACCTCTTATGCCTTTAAATCCAGTCATAGCCATATTTAGCGCAAATCCACTGGCCTGAGAACTATCCCAAATATAGCCGCCGTATGTGTTGTGAGTAGAATTTCGGTTGGGCGCCCATATACTCACAATTTTTACGACAATACAGCTTCCTTTTTAGCCTGTTCCTCCGCTCTTATCTCGTTGAGCGTATGCAAACCGTACTCTTTTAGAATCGGAGCAGCAAGAGATTTAAAGTACGCCACACGCTCATCACATGTCATATCCTTGGTTTGTTCATAAAGTTCTACACGTATCTCGTCTAGTTCGTCCTCTATCGTGTTTGGGGTTTTCATCAATCCAACACCTCCATTGGCGTGCAAATCGTAATGCCT
>JAITOY010000073.1 GCA_031289775.1 Synergistaceae bacterium | reverse complement strand
TAATTTTTTTCGCCCGCGCGGAAGTTTTTGCCGCGAAAAACCGATTGGACCTCGGCGTCGCCGGCGCCGGCGCCGGCGGCTGCGCGGCGGCTATCCAGGCCGGGCGAGCCGGCCTGGATGTCGCGCTTATCGAGACGTCTGACTTCGTAGGAGGGCAGATAACAGGGGCCGCAGTCGCGACTATGGACGACCTCGGCCTCACGCGAACAGGGATTTACGGCGAGTTCATCGGACGCGTCCGCTCGCGCTACTCCGAGCTGGGGACGGCCACGAACATCTGTCTCTGGGGCAGCGACACGATAGCGACGGAGCCGTCTGTCGCCAGGGATATTTTGACGGATATGCTCGCTTCGTCCGGAGTAGAAATATTCCTCGGCACATCGATTATCAGTGCCATTATGGACGGTGTCCGCATCGTCGGGCTCGAGGCCGCAGAGCGAGAGGGCGAAAATACAGTCTTCGAGGCGGACGTGTTTGTCGACGCTACGGAGCACGGCGACCTGCTGCCGCTTGTCAGAGCGAGATATAGGGTCGGCAGCTCGATATCACCGCACGTCGACCCCGAGACGAACGTACAGGACATAACATACGTCGCCGTCGTGAAAAAGTATCCGGGCGGCCTGCCGGAGGAGCTGAAGATGCCCTGTCCGCCGCCCGGCTACGAACGGTACGCCGAGCGTTTCAGAAGCGTCGTGACCAGCTCCGGAGACAGATGGCCGGGCAAATATCCGTTTGACATACCGTCGCACAACGCGTACCGCGCTCTGCCAGACCCGGATAACGACAGACTTATCGTCGGGGACGATCCCGATACGTGGGAGTTCATCACAAAAACATGTGTGAACTGGGCGAACGACTTTCCCGGGGCCCGGGGAAACCGCCCGGGCCTCTCCGTGCGTTACATAGAGGATCCGGAGTACAGGCGTATGATGGAGCGCGCCGCGATGAACAAGACGCTCTCGTTTATCTGGTACATGCAGAGCGAGCTTGGCATGGCGGATTGGTCTGTCGACGACGCCCAGGGCTATGGGGGATATTTCTCGAACGACTGGGAGACGGCTCGCGACCCATTGCTGCCCCCTGAGTTCGCGCCTATTCTTAGGCATTTCCCGCCATTTCCTTACGTGCGCGAGGGACGAAGGGTCGTCGGTATCGAGACTCTGACGCAGTCGGATATCTCGCGTGACGTCAGACGCGGCAGGGCGTGGAAAAATTATCCGACGGGCCTCGCGCTGGGCGAGTATCCAGTCGACGTCCACGGTTCGCACCTCGACCGCTATATGGAGCGCGACCTCGGCGAGTCGTCTGAGTCGTTCCCGAGAACCTGGGAGGGACGACAGGGAGTTTTTCAGGTTCCGTTCGGGACGTTTATCCCTGAGACGGTAGACGGCCTTTTAGCGGTGGAGAAAAATATCTCGGTCTCGCGTCTGGTGAACGGGGCTGTCCGCCTACAGCCGATAGCCATGCACACGGGCCAGGCGGCTGGCGCGATCGCGACGGTTGCGGTGCGGGAGGGCCGGGCCGCGCCTCGTTACGTCAATGTACTTTCGGTTCAACTGGAACTCATGGAGTCTGGATGCTGGATAGCTCTCGACGCGAGCGCTGACGTGGAGCGGGATGGCCCCTACTGGAGCGCCGTGCAGCTCGCCAGCCTTCGCGAGATGCTTCCGAAGATATCGCGCAGGCAGTTCGGCGTCACTCTGCCGATAAGGACAGGCGAGCTGGCCCGCGCATTCGAAGCGGCTTTGCCGGGTGAGCGAATCGATATGCCTGGCTTTGGCGAGGACGGGTACATTTCGAAGCGCGAATTTTTCTCCGCGCTCGGCGCCTCGCTCGGGTGGAGACCGGACGAGCTTTTGACGCTGTCTGGGATCTGTGCGTCCGACCTCGATCTATCGCTCACAAGAGGGGACGCTGCGCTAGCGCTCTCCCGATGCCTGTCGATGAGGCGAGAGACGCTGGAGGGAACGTCGCAGGGTTTGCCCTGACTGGCCTGGTGGTAAACAAAAACAGCGATCCGGCGTTTGACAAAATAAATTAGTTACGGCACAATAACAAGCTGAAGCAGTTTATTTCAGGAGGCCAATCGTTTATGGTCAGCCGTTTAAAAAAAACAAAACCAGTCGCTTTGATATTCACGTCGATCTGTCTCGTGCTCTCTTTCGTGCACGCGGCCATTTTTATCGTCGTTCACGCCGATCACGACTGTACCGGCGAGGCCTGTCACGTCTGCGCCAGCCTCAAGTGCGCCAAGGATACGTTAAAGCGTCTGGTCGCCGCGCTGCCCCTTATTTCCGTAGTGTCGCCGTCATGCGTCTCATTTTTTGTCCTGTATGGTTTTTTCGAGAAATATTACGTGAACTGGGAGAGCACTCCGGTTCAGGCGAGGGTCAGATTGAACGATTAACTGCGTGCCACAACCGACCGCAACGACATCACGAGTCAATATAAAATGCGCTGCGCGTAAACCCGTCGGGGATATTGCCGGGAGCTTATGGTCTCTTCCATGAATGGGTTCACAGCTGTATGACTGGAGGTTTCAAATGAAAAAATATAAATTCGCGCTTTTTTTAACGGCGATTGCTTTAGTTTGCGCGTCGGCGCTCGCTTTCGCGGCGAATAAAACGCGCTTGTCCGGGGATGTCTCGGGCTCGGGCGACCGCCTCAACGTCGTCGCGACGATATTCCCTCAGTACGACTTCGCGAGGGCGATCATTGGCGGCCGGGCAAACCTCTCGATGCTCGTGCGTCCAGGTTCTGAGATACACTCTTTTGAGCCGACGCCGCAGGACATAATCTCCATGAGGAACGCCGACGTGTTTATCTATATCGGCGGTGAGAGCGACGCCTGGGTGGACGAGATCCTGGAGTCCATCGACACGTCGAACAAAAAAATAGTGCGCCTGATCGACCTGGTAAACGCGGTTAGCGAGGAACTGGCCGAGGGTATGCAGGGTGAAGAAGAGGGCGAGGAAGCGGAGGAAGACGAGCTCGATGAACATATCTGGACGTCGCCTGAAAACGCCATGATCCTCATAAGCGCGATATCGGACGTCCTCCGCGAGGTCGACCCCGAGAACGCCGATTACTACGCGGCGAACGCAAAGAGCTACATAAGTGAGATCGCCGCAGTAGACGAGGATTTCAGACGCGTCGTCGCGACCGGGAAGCGGAAGAAGATCGTATTCGGCGAGAGGTTTCCATTTCGCTACTTCACCGACTTATACGGGATCGAGTACCGCGCCGCTTTTAACGGCTGCAGCACCGAGTCGGACGCGAGCGTCGCTACGATGGCGTATCTCATGAGGACGATGACGGACGAGAACATACCAGTCGTCTACACGATCGAGCTCAGCAACGGCAACATAGCGAGGGCCATAGCGGAGCAGACAGGCGCGGAGGTGTTGACCCTGCACTCGTGCCACAACGTCACGAAGGCCGATTTCGAGTCCGGACGGACGTACCTCTCGATAATGAGGGACAACGTGGAGAGCTTGAGAAAAGGATTGAACTAAATGGTAAGCTGCCGGAACGTGAGCGTGTCGTATGAAGGATTTTCGGCGGTCGAGGACGTCACCTTCGACGTGCTGGCAGGAGACTACCTCTGCGTCGTTGGCGAGAACGGCTCTGGCAAGAGCTCTCTCATGAAGAGCATCCTCGGGCTGATAAAACCAACGTCCGGACGGGTGACTTTTGACGGCCTCGGGCCGGCTGAGATAGGCTACCTGCCCCAGCGGACGAACGTCCAGCAAGATTTTCCGGCGAGCGTTCACGAGGTGGTTATCTCCGGGCGAGCCGGGCGTCACGGCCCGTTCGCGTTTTATTCGCGCAGCGACAGGGCGCGTGTGGACGAAAATCTCGAGCGTCTCGGCATAGCTGATCTCCGGCGTAAGTCTTACAGGGATCTGTCGGGCGGGCAGCGCCAGCGCGCGTTGCTTGCCCGGGCTCTCTGTGCGGCGGAGAGGCTCGTTATGCTCGATGAGCCAGTCGCAGGGCTCGACCCGATGATGGCCTCGGAGATGTATGACATCCTCGAAGGGCTGAACAGGGACGGCATGACGATAGTCATGATATCCCACGACATGAAAGGCGCGCTTCGCTACGGGAACCGCATCCTTCACATGAGAAAAAAGGTTCTTTTTTTTGGCGCGTCTGACGAATATGTCGGCACGGACGCCTATCGTCTGTTGAACGCTGAAGGTGGCGAGTGATTTGTCCAGTCTGTTTGACCTTCTGAGGGAGCTGTTTTCCTACGGGTTCGTAATTCGCGCGATGATAGTGGGTCTCCTCGTCTCGCTCTGCGCGGCGCTATTGGGCGTGACACTCGTCCTGAAACGCTATTCCATGATAGGAGATGGGCTGTCGCACGTTGGTTTCGGAACGCTCGCCGTGGCGCTGTCACTTAACCTCGCGCCCCTTCAGCTCTCGATCCCGGTCGTGCTCGTTGCGGCGTTTCTTCTCCTTCGCCTGAGCGAAAACTCGAGGATAAAGGGGGATGCCGCGATAGCGCTGATATCGAGTAGCGCGCTCGCCATCGGCGTCGTCGTCATATCCCTGACGACCGGGATGAACGCGGATGTCTGCAATTATATGTTTGGGGCGATACTGGCGCTCAGCGTGAGCGACGTATACCTCAGCGTTGGGGTGGCGCTTGTAGTGCTCATCATGTACGTGTTGTCATATAACAGGATATTCGCCGTGACGTTCGACGAGAACTTCGCTCGGGCGACCGGCATGGAGGCCTCGAGCTATAATATGCTGATAGCGGCTCTGACAGCCATGGTCATCGTAGTTGGTATGAGGATGATGGGTGCTATGCTGATATCGAGCCTCATAATATTTCCAGCGCTCACCTCGATGAGGGTCTTCTCTAGCTTCAAGAGAGTTGTGATATGCTCGGGCGTATTGTCCGTATTCTGTTTTTTCATTGGCATGGTAGTGTCGTTTGGGTTTTCAACCCCAGCCGGCGCGAGCGTGGTGCTGATCAACCTCGCCGCTTTTTGCGTCTTTTCGGCTGCCGGAAGAGCTGGGCTCAAAGTTTAGGAGGAATTTCGAATGAAAAAAACCGTCACGGCCATTTTGTGTCTGCTGATCCTGGCGGCGCTTGGATACGGCCTTTACGCGGAGGGAAGAAACATGACTTGGAGCTCGGAGTCCGAGCGAATCGATGCGGCGCCCTCCTGGCAGGAGCTCGCCGCATCCGAAGCGGCTGACGCCGCCCCGCCTATTCTCACGGCGGCAGTCGCGGAAAGGGCGAAACTTCCGCCCCTTTCCGCGCCCGACTTGTCGAAGCCCATAGAGATAAAGGACAAGCTTTTCATCCAGCAATGCAACGAAATATACCTCAATCCGATGGATTACAGGGGAAAGGCTGTCAAGCTGGAGGGCATTTACGACGAATTCAAGGACGAGGCGACTGGAGAGCTCATGCGCTACGTGATCCGCTACGGCCCCGGCTGCTGCGGCAACGACGGAACAGCCGGTTTTGAGTTTCTCTACGAGGGCGACGTCAGGCCGAAGCAAAACGACTGGATTGAGGTGACCGGCGCAGTCGACCTCGTGCCGGGAAACCTTGGCGATGAGGAATACGTCGTGCTCGCGTCCTCTAAGATCCGTGTTATGGAGAAACGAGGCAAGGAGTTCGTGAGCAACTAGAAATTACGCTTGCCGGCGCCGCCGCCGTATTTTGCCCTGAGTTTTGGTTTTTCTATCTTGCCGGTCGGGCTGCGGGGGACGTCGTCGAATATGAAGCGACGGGGCCTCTTGTAGCGCGGGAGAGCTTCGCAGTGTGCCTCCAGCTCGTCGTTGGAGCATTTGCGCCCGTCCTTGAGCGCCACTATGGCTATCGGTATTTCGACTAGCCTTTTGTCGTAAGCCCCTATCACAGCTACGTCCTTCACAGCGTCCATGAGGCGGATATGATCCTCTATCTGTATGGGGTATATGTTCTCACCGCCGCTGATGACTAGATCCTTTTTCCTGTCGACGAGAAATATGAACCCATCCTCGTCCTCGTACCCCATGTCGCCGGTGAAAAGCCACCCGCCCCTGAGGGAGGCCGCCGTCGACTCCTCGTCGTTGTAGTAGCATTTCATCACGCCAGGGCCTTTGACCGTGAGTTCTCCGATCGTCCCTTGCTCAACTGGATTTCCGCTCTCGTCCACGATCCGCGCCTGCCATGCTGTCCCTGGTTTACCGATCGCGCCGATTTTGTGGGCGTTTTCGACCCCCAGATGGACGCACCCGGGGCCCATAGCCTCGCTCAGGCCATAGTTCGTGTCGTATTTTTGCTCTGGGAAGTAGCGCTTCCACCTCATAATCAGCTCCGCAGGCACGGGCTGCGCGCCGATGTGCATCAGTCGCCACTGGTCGAGCTTGTAATTCGTGAAGTCGATGCTCCCGTTCTCCTGCGCCTGTAAAATATCCTGCACCCACGGTACCAGCATGAAGGCGATAGTAATGCCCTCGTCGGAGACGGCGCTAAGTATCGACTCGGGTTTTGCGTCCCTCAGGAGTACGGCGCCGCTGCACGAAACCAGGCTTCCGAGCCAATGCATCATCGAGCCTGTGTGGAAAAGCGGTGCGAGGCACAGGAATACGTCGTCCTCTTTTTGGCCGTGGTGCGTCTGCTCAGTCGCACAGACGGAGAGCAAGTTCGAGTGTTTTTGAAGTATCGCCTTCGGCAGGCCTGTCGTGCCGGACGTGAAATAAATCGCGGCATCGTCCTCGTCGGAGATCGGAACCTCCGTGTCCTTTGCGTTCTCCTCTCCGACGCCCGAGAAGTAGCTCTCGGCGAAGTCCGGGCTGTCCGGGCCCACGAATACGAACGTCTTTACGCTAGGCAGCTCGTCCGCGATCGCAGTGATGTCGTTTTTGAACTCCGGGCCGAAAAAAAGGGCGTCGGCCTGAGTGAGTTCGATGCAGCCGAGAGTCTCCTCCTTTGTGTTCCTGAAATTGATAGGGACAACCATCGCCCCGCTGCGAAGCGCTCCAAAATATATGGGAAACCATTCGAGACCGTTCATCAAAAGCAGCGCAATTTTACTGCCCTTGCCAAAACCTCGATTCAGGAGGAAGTTAGCGACCCTGTCTGACTGTTCATCCAGGAATTTCCACGTCATCTCCCGGCGTTTCGCGCTCTGAGGGTAACTCTCGATCGTCTCGTATTCGCTCCATGAAATCGCCGCGTCGTCCGACCTCGGGTTGATCTCGACCATTGCAATGCCGCTTCCGTTCTGACTTGCATTGCGCCTAAGCAAATCTGTAATGGGCACACTCCGTTCCTCCTATTATATATATGTTTGTCGCTCATCGGTGGTGATGTGATTCCAATCTTTACCCTTCAGGTCTCTAACGATAAATCACCCTTAATGGGCACGCTCCGTTCCTCCTGCCCGCAGTCCACGCGTCGTGCGGACTGTGACGACGAGAGAGATCGCCGATCCGAAGACGTCTGATATGGGGAAGCTGCCCCAGGCGCCGTAGACGCCGAAATACCTCGGCATGACCAGCAGCGGTATCCAGAGGAATATCCCGAACTTCAGCGCGGCCAGATACAATCCCTCCCTGCCCATGCCGAGTCCCTGCAGGAAGGATGTCGTTACGACCGAGAGACCCATCACAGGTATCCCTATGTTGGCCACTCTCATGGCTTTTGCCGTGAGCTTTATCAGCTCCATGTCGTCCGAGTTGAACATCATCGCCATGTACTCGGCGAAGCACATTATAGCGGTGAAGCTCGTCAGATAAAAGATGGTCGTAAAAAGAACGCTCATTTTGACAGTGGCAATGACCCTGTCGATCCTCCCGGCGCCGTAGTTGTACCCGACAATTGGTTGGCACGCCTCGGCTATGGCCACTGCCGGCATGAAGAGCAGGGAGTCCATGCCCATAAAAATGCCGGTCGCGGACACGGCGAGATCCCCCCCGTATGTACTGGAGGCGTTTGTGATGACGCCGTGCATTAGGACGAAGTTCAGGTTTACGAGGCATGCGGGCGTTCCTACCGTGACAATCCTCGCGATGGTTGACGGGTCGATTCGGAGGATAAATCGCGGTCTGAGCCTGAGTGCCGCCTTTGGCATAAGGAAATATGAGAAGCCCCAGAGCATCGATACGCACTGGCTGATTACTGTCGCGAGGGCGGCGCCCTCCACCCCTTTGCCTAGGCCTATCACGAACCACGCGTCGAGAGCGATGTTGACGACAGCGCCGATAATCTGGCTGCCCATGGCGTAAGCCGGACTCCCGCACGCCCTTATTTGCGAGGAGACCGAGAAGCTGACGACGTTGAAGACGATTCCGTACAGTATGATCGAGAGGTAACTCGCCGCGACTGGAAACAGGGCGTCGCTCGCCCCGGAGAGCCTGAGTATGTCGCCAAAAAACGCCCTGCCGACGAGCCAGAAGATGAGCGAGGAGAGAACGGCCATGCAGAGCGCGTTGCCAAGGGTGCGCTCCGCGTCCTCTTTTGCTTTTTCCCCCAACTGTATCGATATGCGGGACGCGGCGCCGACGCCGATGAGAAACGCCATTGACGCAAAAAACAGCATACTGGGAAAAGAGAGCGCTATGGCCGCTATGCCGTGCGCGCCGACGGCGTGTCCGACAAATATCCTGTCGACGATGTTGTAAAGCGCGTTTGCGAGCATCCCGGCCAGCGCCGGCGCCGCGAAACGGGCGAGGAGGCGCGGTATCGCCTCCCTCTCCATAAAAGTCCTGTCGCTTTTGTCACGCATATATTCACTCCTCGTACAAGAAACAATCGTATCGTATCATATCACGTTTACGGGGTATAAGTTCCGGGTGGCGGGACGTCTCGGTTTTGCATCGCGTCATAAATAAAAAAGACCCCGCCAGGAGGTCTTAATTTTTCTTAAAACAGAGCCGTCGTATGCTCAAACAAAAATAGCCGTTCGTGCGCTCACTTTATCCTTATCATTATGCTGCCGCCCTGCACGTAGGCGCCGCCTGCGGCGCCTACGATGCCATAATCGGCCGACATGCCGCTCAGTATGCCTGGAACGGACGTTTTAAGCATGTCGCTGCCGCCGAAGTCCCCTTTGCTGTTGAAGCCCAGATAGACTCGATCGCCGCCTGTGCCGTTTACGGTTTGTATGTCGATGCTTCCGTAACGCGCCGTCTCCTCGTCCAATTTGCGAGTGCTCATGTACAATTCAAGGCTCTTCGTGACGATGGCGCTGTCCGTAGATATATTGTAGGATGGTACGCCGAGCATCTCGAACTTGTCCGAGTTATAGGACAGCCAAGCCGTTCGCAACGAATGGAGGGAGCGAACAATCCTCTTCGCCTCGACCTGCGCATCCACCTTCTCGCTGCTTGACGCGTTGAGCAAAAGCAACGCCCCTAATATACCAGTGATTACAATAACCAGCAACAACTCGACAAGCGAAAAACCGCCGCTCCGTAAGCGTAAAATCCGCATAAAAGTCAACACCTCCCGTAAAGTATTTTAACAAGCCCCAAGACCTATAGTCAGTCTGCACGTGTATTGTACGATAAAATCGTCCCGATTTAAAGGGCCTTGAGGCTCATTATTTTTAGAG
Source organism: Synergistaceae bacterium (assembly GCA_031289775.1). Classification (GTDB taxonomy): domain Bacteria; phylum Synergistota; class Synergistia; order Synergistales; family Synergistaceae; genus JAITOY01. The sequence goes on along the minus strand of JAITOY010000073.1, from coordinate 2,750 downwards.
GCTGTCAAGCTCTCGAATTCTTGGCAATAAAAATTCAGTCGCAGACCGCGATGGAATCCCCAACCCGAACCATCCCGCCGCGAATTACCCGGCAGAAAATTCCCTTCTTCGGCATGATGCAGTCCCCGCTCTTATAAAAAACCTGACATTTGTTATGGCACTCTTTCCCGATCTGGGAGACCTCGAGAAGACAGCCGCCGACCGCGAGGCTGTCGCCTATTTCGAGGGAGGAGAGGTCGAAGCCCTCAGTCGTCAGGTTCTCGGCAAAGCTGCCGGGCTTGAGACCCGGCAGCTTTGCTCGCATTGTTTCGATGTCCTCGGAGGAGATGAGGCTGACCTGCCTGTGGGCAAACCCGCCGTGTGCGTCTCCCTCTATGCCAAACTCCTCTATCAGCCTACCGGCGCCTGCGTTTTGTTTGACAGTGCCCTTCGAGGGGGCGGTGCAAACCGCTATTATCCTTCCCCGCGACGCTTGCCCTTCAGTCGGCAACTCTCGACGTCTCCGCGACGTAAGGCTCCTCCTCCGAGTCGCCACAGGCGTTGCAGCAACCGTTGCAAAACCGCTTGGGCGGCAGCGAGCTTTTGCGGTTGCGATAGTCCATGATCGCGGCTCGCAATGCCTCCTCAGCGAGGAGGGAGCAGTGAAGCTTCTGCGGGGGGAGCCCCCCGAGCTCGCCGGCGACGTCCTTGTTAGTGACCTTGAGCGCTTCGTCTATCGTCATTCCCTTTACCATCTCAGTGGCCATGGAGCTCGTCGCGATAGCCGCGGCGCAGCCGAACGTTTCGAATTTTACGTCCTTTATGACCTCGTCTCCGTCGACGTCCAGATATATTCTCATGACGTCTCCGCATCTCGGGTTGCCGACCTCGCCGACGCCGTTCGCCTCAGTGAGGGCGCCGACGTTGCGTGGATTCATGAAATAGTCGATGACTTTTTCGTTATACATTTTCTCCCCCTCCTATCAGGGACTAATAAACGCTCAGTTTTTATCGCTTGCCTTATAAGGAGACATTTTCCTCAGCGTCTCGACTATCGGCGGGAACTTCTCAAGGACGTAGTCTATGTCCTCCTCCGTCGTGTCCTTGCCGAGGGTAAGGCGAACCGACCCGTGCGCCGTTTCGTGGTCGAGCCCCATCGCGAGAAGCACATGGCTTGGTTCGAGGCTGCCTGACGTACAGGCGCTCCCGCTCGACACTCCGATCCCAGCGTAGTCCATCCGCAACAGGATTCCCTCGCCCTCTATGCGTCGTATGCAGACACTTCCGTGGTATGGGAGGCGCTCTGTCCTGTGGCCCGTGACGAACGAGTCCGGGATCGACGACGTTATTCCGTCGAGTAGCTTGTCGCGCAGAGAGGAGACCCTCTTCTCTTCTCCCAGTTCGTGCAGCTTTGCGGCCAGTCTCGCGGCAGCCCCGAAACCGACCATGCCAGGGACGTTCTCCGTCCCGGAGTAAAGGCCGAACTCCTGTCCTCCGCCGTGGATTATGGGAACGAGTTTAATGCCCTTGCGCAGATAAAGCGCGCCAATTCCCTTCGGCCCGTACATCTTGTGCGCCGACATCGACATCATGTCTATCGGAAGTTTTTTGACGTCGATCGGGATATGTCCCGCCGCCTGTACGCCATCAGTGTGGAAGAAGACGCCCTTCTCCCTGCAGATCCCCCCGAGTTTGGCCATGGGGTTGATCGTTCCCACTTCGTTGTTCGCGTACATTATGCTGACGAGCAGAGTGTCGCTCCTTATCGCCTTCTCCAGAGCCTCCGGCTGAACCATGCAATGCTCGTCGACCGGCAGGACGGTAATTTTGCAGCCATTTTTCTCGAGCCACTTACAGGTATCGGTTATTGCGTGGTGTTCGACCGCCGATGTAATGATGTGTCTGCCAGGCTTTTTTGCCGCCCACACGGAGCCCTTGATAGCGAGGTTGTCAGACGCGCTGCCGCCTCCTGTGAATATTATCTCGTTCGTCTCCGCCCCTATGAGGGATGCCAGAGCAGCGCGGGCTTCGTCCACAGCGCGCCTTGTGTCGCGCCCCCACTCATGGAGGCTGTTTGGGTTGCCCATCCCTGTTTTGAAAAACGGGATCATTTCTTCCAGAACTTCGTCAGCCACCGCAGTGGTTGCGGAGTTATCAAGATATACCTTGCGCGTTTCCAACTCCATCACCCTCTACAAAAAATCATCTTCCCCATTATACAGCAATGATACAGGAGGTCGTCCAAAAAACTACCGGGAAATTTCGGATTTAAATGTTTTCGTATTTGTCAGCGTATATTAGGGGGAAGAGGAGGAAAGACCCTGTCTGATAAAGATAAAAAAGCGTAAAAAATCAGGTCAGGCGTCATCATAGAATTCGACAGGAACAGCGAAACCGATTGTGTCTCAGATCCGAAGAATGTGGGTTACTTCCTTCTCGACGGGCTATACGACGCTATGGGAATATATGACGTTATCGGTTCCGAAGTACCTGATGTCGAGCGTGACGTCGGGTATCATGTCGCTCACCCGGACGAATCCGGGAGGATGCGCGGCGGCGGAGATCGGGCGCGGGACGGCTGAACATAGGATGGCGGCGATCACCGCCGTTATCGCGAGCGGGATTCGCCTAGTCTTCATTTTTCGGCCCGCATGGCGGCAGATATTTTCGGAGTTTGCTCAGAACCTCGTCGAAATCGAGCGGTTTGCCGATGTGGTCGTTCATCCCGGACTCCATACATCGTTCGACATCCTCGCGGAACACGTTGGCAG
>JAITOY010000060.1 GCA_031289775.1 Synergistaceae bacterium | reverse complement strand
GCGCCGTTCCTCCAAGATCCCATGACGTCGTCTGATATATGGGAACAGAGACCGCATAGTTGTGTTCCTCAGGGTTATACGCCGCTCGAACTTTGCGGGTGTCGAAACGATATCCATTTCCGGGCATATGTACACCTCATTTCCTATTAATTAGATATGAAATATCTGTGATAAATTATATACACAAATTCCTATCGGTCAATACGTACGGTACGGTAGTTTTTAAAATTTTTCATTTTTCATTGTTCTTGATGCGTCTGATTCGAGGGCTAATTTCATTGACTTCGCGAACGGGAACGGTTATGATTTTTACGTACGCTGAATTGATGGAAGGAGAGGTTTTGTAATGAAAAGGCGGGTTCTCGCGCTTTGCGGCGCGGCGTTATCTGCGGTTTTGCTGCTCGCGGCGGTGGCGTATGCGGCCGACGCGGCAGGCGTGGCGGCTGGAGGCGACATGACGCAAGCTTATCTGACGCTAGGGATACTCCTCGCAGCCGGAGCGCTGTTCCTCACGGAGATCGTACCACTGCCAGTGACAGCCATGCTCGTCCCGGTGGCTCTGGCGGTGACCGGCATAGTCAAGCCCGGCCCGGCGTTCTCGAATTTCGGCGACAGCACGGTTATACTTTTTATGGGTATGTTCATCGTCGGAGAGTCGATATTCAAGACGGGTTTCGCTGACAAGATAGGCGACTGGACGATGAGGATGTCCGGGGGCAACGAGGTCAAGCTGCTGCTGCTCGTCGTCGTGGTCATCGGCCTTATGTCCTCCGTTTTGTCGAACACTGGCACAGTCGCCGTGACCATGCCTATGGTCATCGCCATGTGCCGCTCGTCGAAGATAGCGCCGAGCAGGCTGCTCATCCCGGCGGCCTTCGCGTCGTCCCTCGGCGGCACGATAACCCTGATAGGGACGCCGCCAAACGGAATAGTGAACGCGATGTTAGTCTCCGCGACCGAGACGGCCCCGGCCGAGCTTGGAATACGCTCATTCGGGTTCTTCGAGTTCGCGAAGATCGGCATACCTCTTCTCATCATGGGGCTGCTCTACTACTCGTTCATAGGAAGGCACTTCCTAATCGACACGTCTCACCGCTCGGAGGCCGGGAAGTCGATAGCGGACGCCGAGGCAGAGGCCGCGACAGCGTCCGCGGCGTCAAAGAGACGCCCCGAGAAGATATGGTTCTCGATCGGCATCTTCATTTTCGTGCTGGTCATCATGGTGACGGAGGTCATGTCGCTCCACGTCGCCGCGATGTTCGGCGTCTGCCTCATAGTCAGCACAGGCACTCTCACGATGAAAGAGGCGTTCGACGCGGTCGACTGGCAGACCATCTGGCTTTTTGCCGGAATGTTGTCCATGAGCACGGCGATGAGGGACTCCGGAGCGGCTTCCCTGCTCGCTGAGACGATCGTTCACCAGGTTCACAACCCTCTCGCCATCATGGCGGTTATCTGCGCGATCACGGCGATCCTCACGAACTTCATGTCAAACACAGCGACGGCGGCGCTCATGTGCCCGCTTGCGATACCTCTCGCAATCCAGACGGGCATCAACCCGATGCCTCTCGCTATGGGGATAGGCGTATCGGCATCCTGCTGTTTTCTTACGCCAATAGCGACGCCGCCGAACACTATCATATTCGGCCCAGGCAAGTACACGTTCGTGGACTATATGAAGATCGGCTGGCCCCTCCAACTCATATCCTTCGTCATGTGCATCGTGATAATACCAATCTTCTGGCCCCTCTGAGGGCTGATTGGCTTGCGGCTTTAAGGACAAACTCGGGATGGGGCGAGTCAACTGAACGCAGAGCAGGCGACCCGCCCCGACTGATATACGCAGACAAGCTTCGGGTCAGTTCCGAACACTTCTTTAAATGATCATGTTGTTTTTTGGCGCATATTACTATAATATTTCGTTTCGACATTTTTATTTTCATGAAAGGATCACACTGACAGATTATGAAACCAACACGTTCCGCCGAGTCCATCACGTCATCACGGAAGAGATGCTGCTTCAGGTTTGGCGCTTGGCGCCGCGAAAAAGTCATTTCCCGCAGCGAGGCCGCTTGAATGCACGCGGGCGTAGGCTACAGCGACAACCCTGACACGGCCTCGGCGGGCGCGAGCGCGGCTATGAACGCGCTACGTGACGCTGGCAGGGACGACCCCTGCGATATTGTCCTGCTTTTCTCCACATCCAGGCACGACGCGAGTACACTGCGCGACGCGGTCGCGTCGGTCGTAGGGCCGTCTGTCGGCATCTTCGGGGGCGGGGCTGTCGGCGCGATCACAAACGACCGATTCGGCTACGCCGGCGATCAGATCGCTATGGCCTGTCTCTGGCTGGACGACGTTCGCGCCGACATCCTTGTCGAGGGCGGACTTCTCTACGGTGAGATGGAGGTTGGGCGCAGGCTCGGACAAAGACTGGCCGGGAGCGGCGCGACTCCCGAGTCGCCCGTGATACTCTTCTACGACGCCATAGACCGCACTGGCGGCAACATGCGGCTGATCATGGCGACCTACATTCTGGCCGGCATCGAGGAAACCCTCGGATGGCTCCCTAACCTTAACGGGGCCGGATTGCAGGGTGATTACGCCGCCACCCCGACGATGCAGTGGGTCGGCGATGGAATTGCGCAGCACCAGGCTATCGCCCTTCTCTTCTCAGGCGACGTGCGGGTGGACAGCGTCATCATGCACGGCTGCCGTCCCGCCACGAGGTACTACACCGTCACTAAAACTGACGAGCAGGTCATTCTCGAGATAAATGAAAGGCCGGCACTCGAGTTCGTGGACGAACTTCTCGGGGGTGCGATATCGCCCGAGGACTATCCATTTTTCCTGATCTTCGGGGTGAACAAGGGCGACAAGTGGGGGAATTTCGACGAAAACAGCTACGCGAATCGCCTGTGCCTCGGGATCGACAGGGAGCGCGGCGGAATAGTCATGTTCGAGCCGGACATGGTCGCGGGCACGGATTTCCAGATCATGTACCGGAGCCTGGATCTCGGCTACATGCAGCCGAGGATAGACGGCATATTCGCGGACATCGGCAACCGCAAGCCCGTCTTGGCTGTCTACATAAACTGCGCTGGCAGGGCGGCGGGATACGGCGGCGTTGACATGGAGGACGCCGTAATGGTTCAGAAAACCGTGGCTGGCAGGGCGCCAGTCCTTGGAATATACACCGGCGTCGAGATAGCGTCGGTAGAGGGACGCCCGAGAGGGCTTGACTGGACGGGCGTGTTCTGCCTGTTCAGCGTGCCGGAACGAGAGAGAAAAAATGATTGAGAACATACACGACCAGGAGACTCGGATCGAACCCGAAGAAGCGCGGAGGGAGCTGTTTTATCTGCGCGAATGCTGTGAAAGGGACGCTGCGAAGATACTCTCCCTCGACCTCCAGTCCATCGCTATCCGTCACGAGCTGGAGCAGAAACGCCGGGGGTTCGGCCTGCTGGCGGAGCTGGCCGTCACCATAGGACAGGACGCCGACTATGAGAGCGTGTTCGAATCGGCATCGAGGCGCGTCAACGCCGCGCTCAACATGCAGCGCACGGCGGTTCTGACGCCGCGCGACGACGGCGCGTTCAGAGCGCTGGTGCTGCAAGGCTATCCGTCCGAGGAGGAACGCCTCATAGCGTCGAGGCGCATCGAGGTCGACGAGGAGCTGCTCGACCACGTCCATCCGGTGCTCGTCACAGGGGAAACCCCGCCTGAGAAGCTCGCCTCCCTGCGCGAGGCGCTCAACCTGCCGTTTTTTATCTCGTCGCCAGTGTACCTCAACAACAAAGTCGCGGCAATATTCATAACAGGCAGACTGGCCGAGGCGACGCCGTTTCTCACGAGACTCAGCTACGGGGACGCGGAGACCGTCCGGACGGTCTCCGCGCATCTTGGCGCCGTACTCGCCGGAAAGCGCGTCGTCGAGGTCGAGGAGAGAATCAGGATCATGCTCGACGCCACCCCTCTCTGCTGCTGTTTTTGGGACGAGAACTACAACAGTGTCGACTGCAACGCGGAGTCGCCGAGGCTCTTCGGCCTCTCCAGCAAACGGGAATATCTGGACAGGCACGATGAACTTTCCCCTGAATGCCAGCCAAACGGACGCCTCTCGTCCGAGGTGCGGATCGAGAAGATCCAGGAGGTAATGAAGTCCGGCTGGGCGAGGTTCGAGTGGATGCATCGGATGCCGGACGGGGAACCGCTTCCGGCGGAGATAACGCTCGTCAGGGTAAAGCGCGGCGAGGGATACATAATGGTAAGTTATACGCGCGACCTTCGCGAGCACAAGGCCATGCTGGCCGAGATGCTGAAAAAAGAGGCCGAACTGCGCCAGGCCCGCGACGCCGCTGAGAAAAACGCGAGGGCAAAAAGCGAGTTCCTCGCCAATATGAGCCACGAGATCCGCACGCCCATGAACGCTATAGTCGGAATGACACACCTTCTAGCCGGGACGGAGCTCTCGGAAAAGCAGCGCGCATACGTGGAGAACGCCGCCCACTCCTCCGGACTTCTCCTTCGCATAATAAACGACATCCTTGACTTTTCAAAGATAGACGCGGGCCGAATGGAGATCGAGAGGACTGAGTTCTCGATCCGCAAGCTGACGAACCGCGTGCTCGACACGCTGGGAGAAGGGGCGAGGGCAAAGTCGCTGAAGCTGTCCTCCGAGATAGCGAGCGACGTGCCGGACGTCGTGAATGGCGACCCCCTGCGCCTCGAACAGATCCTGCTCAACCTGTCCGGCAACGCGGTGAAATTCACGCACGACGGCGGCGTTGACGTCGCGGTCTCCCTGAAGGAACGCCGCGACGACGAGGCGGATATACTCTTCGAAATCAGCGACACGGGAATTGGCATGACGGAGGAGCAGGCGACCGGGCTCTTCTCGCCGTTCACACAGGCCGACACATCCACGACGCGCAAATACGGCGGCACCGGCCTCGGACTCGCCATCAGCCGAAGCCTGGCGCGCCTCATGAACGGCGATATCTGGTGCGAAAGTCTTCCGGGCCGCGGCAGCAAGTTCTCGTTTTACGTCACACTCTCTCTGCCGGAGGAATCTGCCGCCGAGCCCCGCGGCGATGAAGCCCAAGACGGAAACTCTTTGCGCTGCGATTGCGAAATCGAAGTCCTCAAGGGCTTGCGGGTTCTCCTGACCGAGGACAACGAGATAAACCAGATGATCGCGACTGAGCTGTTGTCCATCGCCGGCGTGGAGACGACGGTTGCCGGCAACGGAGAGGAAGCTTTGGCCGCGCTGGAGAAGGCCGAGTTCGACGTCATACTGATGGATATCCAAATGCCGGTGATGGACGGATTGACCGCAACGGCGCGGATAAGAGCCAACCCGGCGTACAGCGGGCTGCCCGTCATAGCGATGACGGCTCACGCCATGTCCGGAGACAGGGAGATCAGCATAAAAGGCGGCATGAACGACCACATCACAAAACCCATAGACCCCAATGTCCTTTACGCCGCCCTTAGGCGCTGGGGAGGACGCTGAACGCGTCTGCGCCACGCTTCTGTGCCGAACATAAGCGGGAAAACAACGCTAAATCATGTTTATGACGACCGCTATCCCAACACATATTGTTAATTTTCACATGGCGTTCGTCTTGCCTAACGGGTAACATTGCCAAAATCAGCAACTTGGGTAAAATAATAACGGAAATTTCGTACTTGAAAAAATTGAACGCCTATAAAATTTTTTAATTAAGAAGGATGGCATACCATTGAAGATTACTGAAATTTCCATGCGCCGCCCCGTAACAGTCCTCATCCTGACCATTGCGCTGCTCGTCTTCGGCGCGTACTCATACATGAACATGGGCATCGAGCGAATGCCAAACGTCGAGTTCCCCATCGTTGTCGTCCGGACAACGATGGACGGAGCGAGCCCCGCCATAATCGACAACGACGTCACAGACATACTCGAAGCCCGCATCAACACTATCGAGGGGATAAAAAATATCTCGTCCTCCAGCTACGAGGGCAGATCCGTCATAGTGGTCGAGTTCGAGCTCGACAGGAACGTCGATTTCGCCGCGGCCGACGTGCGCGGCAAAGTCAGCATGGCGACGGGACTCCTGCCGGACGAGTGCGACGACCCGCAGGTCGATAAATTCGACCCGTCCAACTTCCCCATAATGAACATAGCGGTCGAGAACGACGGCAGAACCGACATGAAGACTGTGACGCGATACGTGGACAACATCGTCACGGAGCGCCTCCAGACAGTCAAGGGCGTCGGCGGCGTTCAGCTCGCCGGGTTCCGCAACAGGGAAATCCGCATCTGGCTCAACACGGACAGCCTCGAAGCGTACGGACTGACAACTCAGGACATAAAAAGCGCCGTGTACAACAGGCACGTCGAGCTGCCGGCCGGGCGCATAGAGACAGGCACCAAGGAGTACGGCATAAGGCTGGAGGGCGAATACCGCTCCGTGGCCGAGCTGTCGTACGTTCCGGTGGCCTACAGGAATGGGGCCATCATACGGCTTCACGACGTGGCGCGCATCGAGGACGACTTCGCCGACAAACGCAGCGAATCCCTCTACGAGGGCAACCCGACCATAATGGTACAGGTGCGCAAACAGAAGGGCGCGAACGAGGTCGCGCTCGCGCGAGAGGTGCGCAAGCGCGTCACGGAACTCAACAACACGGCGCCACGCGGAACAAAGCTCATCGTCGTGCAGGACACGTCCGAATTCATCCTGCGCTCCATGAATGGCGTTTTCTGGGACATCGTGTTCTCGATCTGCCTTACGTCCGTCATAATGTTCGTTTTCCTCCGCACGCTCAGGGCGACGATCGTGGCGGTCATAACCATACCGGTCTGCCTCCTAGGGAGCCTCTCCGTGCTCTATTGGATGGGCATAACGATAAATAACATGTCGATGATGGGCCTCTCGCTCGTCGTCGGCATGGTAGTCGACGCTACGAGCGTCGTCATGGAGAACATCACCAGGCACAGATCCATGGGTAAAAAATCGCTCGATGCCTCGTCGGAAGGCACGTCAGAGGTTGCATTCGCAGTGCTCGCCGGCGCCGCTACAACTCTGGCGGTCTTCATACCGGTCGCGTTTATGGGAGGCATGATGGGCAGGTTTTTCAACGCGTTCGGCATAACTGTCGCCACCACTATCGTCATATCGCTTATCATGTCCGTAACTTTGACGCCGTTTCTCTGTTCGCGCCTTCTCGGGCGAGAGAGGGTCGGCCCTGTGCAGAGATTTCTCGCCGCCCCATTCACGGCGCTCGAAAAGCGCTACAGGAGCGCACTCGAGTTCGCGGTAGGGCACAGGACTGTCGTGCTGCTCGCCGCCATTCTGATCTTCGGGGCGGGGATATGGTTCGCGATGTCGCTCGGCTCGGAGTTTTTCCCGAACGACGATCAGGGACGTCTCCGGGTTCAGATAGAGCTCCCGGCCGACTCGTCGCTCGAGATAACTGAGCGTGTCATGGGCGAAATGATAGACGTCATCCAGGCAGACCCGCAAGTCTCCTACACATACGGCGTAGCCGGCAGCGGCGGCGGCGAGGAGGTCTATAAGGGCAATCTCACCGTCGAGCTCATCGACAAAAAAAAGCGAGAGAGCGCGCCTGTAATAATGGGGCAGCTCAGGAAAAAGCTCTCCGCATTCCGGGATGTGGACATAAAAATGGGCAACTGGGGCGGATCGGACATAACGCTCGTGATTCAGGGGGCTACAAGCGAGTCCTTAGCCGAGATAGGCGAGCTTATAAAGGAAGATCTCGCGAAAAACTCGCGAGGGCTCGATGACATCACCACGGATCTCCAGATGAACAAACCGAGGATAAACCTCGAGCTGAACCGCGCCTTGGCCGACGACCTCGGGGTGAATATTAGGGATCTCTCCGACGAGCTCAACGCATGGTTTGGCGGGACGACCAGCGGTTCGTTCAACGAAGGAGGGTACAGGTACGACATCAGGATAAGGGCAGAGGAGAACCTGCGCGACGACCCGAGCAAGGTGTTCAACACGCTCGTTCGGACGGAGAGCGGACAGGTGATCAGGGCGGACGGGCTTGTCAGGAGCTACATAGGCAACTCTCCAAACGTGATAAAGCGGTACAACCGCCAGCGTTCGCTCCAGATCGGCGCGAACGTCGACGGCATAGCGCCAGGCGACGGGATCGCGATAATGGAGGAAGTTTTCAAAAAGTACGCCCCGCAGGACGGTACTTACAGCATGATACCGGCCGGCGACTCCGAGAGCATGAAGGAGAGCTTCCACTACATGGCTGTCGCGCTCGTGTTCGCGATATTGCTCGTCTATATCGTCATGGCGGTACAGTTCGAGTCGTTCCTCCATCCATTTACGGTCATGTTCTCCCTGCCGCTCATGACGGCCGGTTCGTTCGGCCTTCTCTACGCGACGGGCCTGCGCCTCAGCGTCATGAGTTTCATGGGGATAATCCTTCTAGTCGGGGTTGTCGTGAACAACGCCATACTCCTCGTCGACTTCATCAACCAGCTCCGCGCAAGCGGCATGAAAAAACTGGAGGCGGTCGTGGAAGCCGGCCCGATGAGGTTGAGAGCCATCCTGATGACCACGGCCTCCACTATGATAGGGAACCTCCCGGTCGCCCTCGCGCTGAGCGAAGGCGGGGAGATCCGCCAGCCGATGTCTGTCGCGGTCATCGGAGGCCTTTTCACGTCGACGATGCTCACTTTGCTCGTCATCCCCGTGATCTACCTCATCTTCGACGACGCGAAAGACTGGGTGACCGCAAGGATGCGCAAGTTGCGAGCCTACATGAGGCTCACGGAGATAGAGTCGCGCGGGTCAGGCGGATCGCCGGACATGCGGAGTCCGAGCGGTATGCCCGAATCAGCGGGGGGAAAGTAGTTATATGCGTATAAATTTCCAGTTTTTAATCGCGCCAATGGCACTATGGCTCGCGCTTCTCGCGCCGTCGGCATCAAACGCGGCACTCTCCATGGACGTCAAGGAAGCGATAGAGCTCACTCTTTTGAATAACTCCTCGCTCCTCTCGCTCCGGCAGGAGGCCGAGAAGGCCTTTGCGTTCAAAATCCAGGCCGACGGCGTCTTTCAACCGCAGGTCGGGTTCGACGCTTATATCGACAACCAGAAGGAGAATCAGGCGACTGACGGGTCGAGCCGCTACGACAACAGGGTCGCGCGATTGACGCTGTCGCAGTCGATCTACTCGGGCGGTAAAAACCAGGCGCTGCGCAGGCAGTCGTCCGAGATGAAGTCCATCGCTGATTTTTCGCTCATAGACGCCGAGAACAGGGCCATTGGCGAACTTTTCGCCAGATTTTACAACGTGCTGCTGCAGGAGCGCAGGGTCGAGACGGAGCGGTCGGCGACAGCGACGTCCGAGCTGCACCTGCGCGAAGTGACGAAGATGAGCGAACTAGGCCTCTCCAACAGGCTCGAGGTCATCCGCGCGTCACAGCTCCTCGCCACGAACAAGGCTAACCAGAGCGCGGCGGAGGGCGCGGCGGAGTCCGCGCTCATATCGCTCATGAACTACATGTCGATACCGCCCGAGGATCGCCGCCCTGTCACTGGCGACCTGCAGGTGATAGACGTGCGGGGCGACAGGGCGGAGTCGCTCGGGCTCGCGATGGCAAACCGAGCGGACAAGGGAGTGCTCGAGAGCGAACTCGAGTATCAGGCCAATCAGGTGGAGATAGAGCGCAGCGCGGCGAGGCCGAAGGTGTCGCTCGGCGTGACGGCAGGATACCTCGACCCGTACAGGGGACGAAGCTCCGGGGACGACACATGGCGGGCGGAGCTCTCCATCTCAGTCCCAATACTTGACGGCAGCACGACGCGGGGAAACGTGATCCGGGCGACAGCCGTCATGGAGCAGGACAGGATCTCGCTTCGCCAGAAGGATCTCGACATAAGGTCCGAGGTGGAGACGGCGTGGACAGAGCTCGAGACGACGCTCGAACATCTCGAGTCGACAAAAAGCGCAATGGAGCTGGCCGAGGAGTCGCTCAGACTCGCCGAGATCGGCTTTCAGGAGGGAGTGACACCGCAGCTCGATCTTCTGGAGGCGCAGACGTCCCTCACCACGAGCAGGCTCGAACATCTGCGCTCCCTATATAATCACATGCTGGCCGTTGTCGCCATGAAGGTGACGGAGGGCGACATCATCAAATGGACCGAGGAGATGAATTTTTAATGATACAACAGGAAAAAGGCAAAAAAACGAGAAAAAGGCGCGCTCCTTTCGTCATTTTCCCCATATTGGTGATTTTAATAGCCGTTGGCGTCGGATTTTTCGCGTATGGCCGCAAAGGCGAGTCTGCAAGACCGGAGGCGGAGGAACCGCCTCCGTCCCTCGTCCATATCGAGGTCGCCGAGGGCGGCAAGACTGTTCGCGACAGCATAGTGCAGAACATGTCTATCGACGCGGTCAACCGGGTGCAGATGATACCCCGAGTTTCCGGCAGGCTCGAGCGCGTTCACGTCAAGCAGGGCGACAGGGTGAAGGCCGGCCAGCCGGTAGCGACGCTCGAACACGAACAGCAGGACGCCCTCATCAGCGCCACGGAGGCGCAGGTAGCGTCGGCCCGGTCGGACTCGGAGCGGGCAAAAGCCGAGATGATGAACGCAAAAACGAATCTGGATCGATACGAGAGACTGGTGAAGGAGGGCTTCAGCACCCAGCAGCAGTACGACACGACAGAGACGGCATACGTGAGCGCGAGGGCGAGCTACAACGCGGCTCTCGCGAAGGAGCGCCAGACCGCATCCGAGCTAGGCCGCGTGAAGTCGACCAGGCAGGACTATATTATAAACTCGCCCCTCGACGGAACCGTGTTGAACGATTACTCGCTCTCCCCTGGCGCGATGATCTCTCCGACCCTTCCCATAGCCGACATAGCCGACCTCCGCAGACTCAAGGCGTCGCTTCGCGTCCCCGAGAATAAAATTTTCGTCGTGAAACCAGGCATGGAGGTGTTCCTCAGGTTCGACGCCCTGCCCGACGAGGAGTTTCGCGGAGAGGTGACGAGGATAGACCCTTATGTCGACCCGGCCACGAGGTCGAGCGCTGTCGAGATCGAGCTCGACAACGAGGCTACGGGCAATCGCCTGCGTCCGGGAATGTTCGGCCAGGCGTCAATAGTTGAACGCGAGTTCAGCGACTCACTCCTGATCCCTGATTCCGCCCTGAACAGCGGCAGCGACGGTTACTATGCCTTCATCGAGGAGGACGGTCTCGCCAAAAGGCGCGACGTGCAAACCGGCATCCGTCAGGGCAACTTCCTGCAAATTACAAAAGGCATAGAACCTGGAGACCGCGTTATAGTCTTCGGCGGATCACATCTGAACGACGGAGACAGGGTCGAGGCACAGTAAACGATTATGAGTCAATTATGAAAAAGGCGCTGCTGTGCATTGCGCGGCGCGACATCGTGTCGCGCGTTCCAATTTAGAGTCAAATAAAAGCATCTTTGACTCTAAATTGGAATTGAATCTTTGTTGGCACGAATGGCCAATGACGACCAGCCCTCGACCGGCGCCCGTTTTTCGATATGACGCCTGTTTGACTGTTCTGTCAAAACGCGCTGTATCGAGGACATAGAACGAGGGCTTGACATATTTTCCTCGTTCGCTAGTATTATTCATTGTGCGGCGCGAGATACATCGTTCGAGGGCTCGGCGCTGGGTTCGGGCTTTGGCCTTTTATGTCTGATTTGCCAAGTTGAGCGATTTTTTGTCCGATATCGCGTTTTTTCACATAATTTTTGGTAAAATCTTTGCCCTGCCGGGAGGAGTCATTTTATGGGTGTTTTAAAAAGATACGGGGCCAATCTCCCAATCAGCGAGAAGACGCCGCTTGTCAATCTGGAGGAGGGCAGCACTCCTCTCGTTCGGTTGAGCCGGGTCGGAGACGACCTCGGAATAGAGCTTTGGGCGAAACTCGAGGGGTGCAACCCGTCCGGTTCGTTCAAGGATCGCGGCATGGTTCTCGCTGTCGCGAAGGCGCTGGAGGATGGGGCGCGCGCGGTGGTGTGCGCCTCGACTGGCAACACGTCCGCGTCGGCCGCCGCTTATGCGGCGCACGTCGGCATACCATGTTACGTGCTGCTGCCTGCCGGCAAGGTCGCTCTGGGCAAGCTCGCTCAGGCGCTCATATACGGCGCCAAGGTCATAGCGATAGACGGCAACTTCGATCAGGCGCTCGACATGGCGAGGAGCGCGGCTGAAGAGCGCGGGATAGCAATGGTGAATTCCGTGAATCCATACCGGCTAATAGCCCAAAAAACCGGTGCGTGGGAGATATGCGAATTTCTTGGGAGGGCGCCGGATCTGCACGCCATCCCGGTCGGCAACGCGTGCAACATCAGCGCGTACTGGGCCGGATACAAGGACTCCAAAAAATGGGGAAATATATCCGAACTGCCGAGGATGATGGGGTTCCAGGCCGAAGGGGCCGCCCCTCTCGTCACTGACAAGCCTTGCCCGAACCCGGAGACGATCGCGACCGCGATTCGCATCGGCAACCCTGTGAGCGCCGACCTCGCAAAAGACGCGGTGCGGGAGTCCGGTGGAGAGTTCAACTCCGTCACGGACGAGGAAATTCTAGAGGCTCAGCTCATCCTTGCGAGGGAGGGAGGAATCTTCGCCGAACCCGCGTCATGCGCGCCGCTCGCTGGGCTCCTCAAGCTGCGAAAAGCCAAAAAACTGCCCGAGGGCTCAAAGGTCGTGATGATCCTGACCGGCAACGGCCTGAAGGATCCGGACACCGCGATCTCTCAGGTTGAAAAACCCGTGAAAATAGGCAACTCCCTGAAAGAGCTTCTGGAGGCAATGGTCTGATGGCTGATGCTATTGTCAGGGTCAGGACGCCCGCCACGAGCGCAAACCTCGGCGCGGGCTTCGACTCCCTGGGCATGGCGCTCTCGCTCTACAATATATTCACAGTGACCGAACTGCTCCCAGAGGGAGAGTTCCGCTCGGTCGCGATTGGCGAGGGAGCGCGCGACATCTCGGACGTGAAGTCCAACATGGTGATACAGAGCTATTTGAGCGCTTGCGAGAACTGGGGGATAAAGGGCCCAGGATTCGAGGTAGTGGCCCACAACGTCATCCCATTCTGCCGGGGACTCGGAAGTTCGGCGGGCGCCGTCGTCGCCGGCGTCATGATTGCTAACGTCCTCAACGACGTAAACGCCTCCGAGGACGAGCTGCTCCGGACAATGACGCGGATGGAGGGACACCCTGACAACGTGGCGCCCTGTTACTTCGGCGGTATGACGGTGAGCTGCTGGGACGGAAAAAATTTGCGCTGCGTGAGACTCCCGTCGCTCCCGCACGACATGTACGTCGTCGTCGCGGTGCCAAACGTCGAGGTGCGCACAAGCGACGCTCGAGACGCACTCCCTGACAAGGTCGAGTTCGAGGACGCCGTATTCAACCTCGGGCGCGCGGCGCTGCTCGCGGCGGCGTGGGCGACAGGAGAGTGGGATCTTCTCTCCTGGGGGATGGACGACAGGATTCATCAGCGTTACAGGGCGAAGCTCTTTCCAGGCGGAGAGGTTATAATGGACAGGGTTCGCGAGATACCGGGATGCCTCGGCGTCGCCATAAGCGGATCCGGGCCGAGCGTGCTGGCGCTCGTGCGCGGCAAGCCGCGAAAAGTGGCGGAGACTATGTGCCGCACTTTTTCCGAACACGGCGTCGAGTCGCTGTTTTTTGTTCTGGAGGGCAACGCCGGAGGCGCTAAAATAGAGGCGCCGATGAGAATACCATCAAAGTAGGCGGGCGTATTGTATTGAGCGAAGAGACGCGGAACACACAGAAATCAGACGAAAAAATCCAGAAGGTCGCGGTGCTCAAATTCGGCGGCAGTTCGGTCGCCGACGCGAACCGCATGAGGGAGGTCTCCCTCATCATACGCAGGTACCTGGATCGAGGATACCTGCTGGCTGTTATTGTATCGGCCATGGGAAACACGACCAACAATCTCCTCGCGCTGGCTCAGGACGTCTCCGACGAGTTTGACGGCAGGGAGATCGACCAGCTCCTAGCCACCGGGGAGCAGCAGAGCGTAGCGCTGCTTGCGCTCGCCCTGAAGCAGGAGGGCATACCGGCTCAGTCCTTCACGGCCGCGCAGGCCGGTTTCCACGCGAAGGGTTTCCCCACAGAGGGACGAATCTATCGCGTTGACCCAAAATCCGTGACCGAAGCGATGGAAAGCGGCAAAGTCGCGGTCGTCGCCGGTTTTCAGGCGATCACAGACGACGGGGACGTCATAACCCTTGGAAGGGGGGGGTCCGACCTGTCGGCCGTCGCCCTCGCCGCCGCGATAGGCGGGGAGTGCCATATACTCAAGGACGTATCCGGCGTAATGTCGGCCGATCCTCGAATTGTGAAATCGCCGGTTAAACTGAATTATTTTACTTACAAGGAGTGTATGGAACTTTCATCGCTTGGTGCTAAAATGTTGCAGGCGCGTAGCGTCGAAGTCGCGGCGAGGTATGAAGTGCCTCTTCACGTCGCGTCGAGTTTTGTCGATGAGGAGGGAACTTGGATAGTGAAGAGCAATCCCGTGAGCGAGGGCCTTGCCATAAAGGGCGTGGTGCATGATGCCAAGGTTGCCAAAATCGTCATGATGGGCGTTCCGGATGTGCCTGGTATTGCTGGCCGCCTGTTCTTCAGCCTTGCGGATAACGGCATAGGGGCGGAGATGATAATACAGAACAACATGCGCGGAGGACTGAACGACATAGGCTTTTTGGTCAAAAAGGAGTATCTGGACGGCGCCATAGACGTCTGCCGTGACTTCAGCCTTGACGTCGGGGCGCAGGGCGTTTCGTTCAACACCGAGATAGCGAGGGTGTCCATCGTTGGGGCCGGTATCGCCAACCACCCGGACATCCCGTCGCGAATGTTTACAACTCTCGCTCAGGAGGGCATAAACATAGACATGATAGCTTCCACGGCGCTGGCGGTGACGTGCGTAGTGGCCGCACCAAGGGCGGAGGACGCTGTGCGCGCTCTCCACGAACATTTTATAGAAGAGGGGGCGGTATAAAATGCCCGATGTCAATAAAACGCCGAAGAAGGTCGCTGTGCTTGGCGCTACCGGCCTTGTAGGCCGGGAGATGCTGAAGGTTCTCGAACAGAGAAATTTCCCCGTTTCAGAGCTCGTCCCGCTCGCGTCTGAACGCTCTGCCGGCAGAACCTTCGAATTTAACGGAAAAACGCACACTGTGAGGGCGGTCGACGACGACTCCTTCGAGGGCGTAGAGGTCGCGCTTTTCTCCGCCGGCGCCTCCACATCCCGCCGTTGGGCGCCAATTGCCGCGGCGGCCGGCGCGATCGTGATCGACAACAGCTCCGCATGGCGTATGGACACGGTCGCTCCGCTCGTAGTGCCAGAGGTCAACCCGGAGGACATAAAGCTCCACAAGGGCATCATAGCGAACCCCAACTGCTCGACCATACAGGCCGTAGTCGCCCTGTATCCGCTGCACAAAAAGGCAGGCCTGAACTACGTCGCCATATCCACGTACCAGTCTGTCTCCGGCACAGGTCAAGAAGCGCTCAAAACTCTCGAGTCGGGAAGCCGCGACATCCTAGCCGGGAACGAGCCGTCGTCCTCGCTCGTATACCCGCACCCGATCGCCTTCGACCTTCTCCCGCACATCGGGCCATTCGACGAGTACGGCATCAGCGAAGAAGAATGGAAGATGGTACGGGAGTCGCGCAAGATAATGCACCTTCCGAACCTTCGCGTGAGCTGCACGGCCGTGAGGGCGCCAATATTCCGTGGACATGGCGAGTCGGTCGTAGCGAGCTTCGACAAACCCATAACGCCGGATGAGGTCAGAAAAATTCTGAACGAATCCCCTGGGATCGAGGTACAGGACAACCCCGGAAGCTCCATCTACCCCAGGCCGATGTACGCGGCTGGCAAAGACCCGGTCTACGTCGGCCGAATTCGCAAGGACACCGGCATACAGGGGGCGATCGCCATGTGGGTCGTCTCGGACAACCTGCGCAAAGGGGCGGCGCTTAACGCGGTTCAGATAGCGGAACTGCTCTGATCGGACGCCAGGATCTCGACGCGATTAACTCTGGGAACCCCGCATTGCGCCGCTATACGGGTGGTTCATCTGAATGGAGGTTCTGACGATTATGGAGAGAGGGAAATTTCAACTTTTCAAAATTATTCTGGGAGTTTTGTCGTGCGCCCTGCTGATGGCGATGTCCGCGAGCGCGGACGTGACGCTGCCGAAACCGACGACGAACGGCGGAGAGGGCATTTTTGATCTGATCCAGAGGCGCGCGTCAGGGGCACGGGATAACTTCCCAAAGGGCGCTATATCCGACGAGGAGTTGTCGACCATACTCTGGGCCGCAACCGGCATCAATCGCGGACGCAGCGACAAAGCATGGACAATTCCGACAGCCGGAGGATTGCCGCCCTACGTCGAGGTCTACGCTGTAAAGAATGACGGCGTATACCTGTACGACTGGAAGGCGCACGCGCTCACAACGGTATCGGACAAAAACGCGCTCGGCGATATAACAAACGACAGCTTCGTCAAAGAGTCGCCGGTCGTTCTCATTTTGGTCTCGGACACAGCCAACCTCGGCGCCATGGGCAGGCTGAACGAGGGCAACGCTCTCGCATACATCGCGACAGGGGCCATGAGCCAAAACATCTACTTAGCCGCCGATACGCTGGGCATTTCGACGCGTTATATGGTCTCGATGAACACTGACGGAGTAAAACGAGAGCTGAAGCTAACAAGCGACGGGACGCCTCTCTGCGTATTGCCCCTCGGGAAGCGCTGATTGGCTCGCGGCTGCATGATGCGAGGGGCATCATAACCGCGCGCGGCGGAGACCTATTCACGCGGTTATTAACCGAGGATTTAGCGCGAGGGAGGGGTTGTTATGCAATATAAATGCAGCGTATGCGGTCAAATTTTTGGGGACTCCGAGGCTGACTTCGGCGCCGATGGGAGGCCCTGTTGCCCGATTTGCGGGGCGGCTGGGGAGATGCTCGAGGAACTTGCGCCGGGCGAAAAAACGGAGAATATGGACAGCCTCGCGCCTGAGGCTGGGATGAAGGTTCTTCAGGACGCTTCGCTCGCGTATGTACAGGCACGGCTCGACCCTTCGTGCAGGTATATGGACGAGATACACAGTATGGCGCTCACAGGTGAGACGATCATAGACTCCATGGGGACGAAGATGGCTATGCCAGGGTGGGACGACATCCTCATCCTCGGATCGCAGTTGAACCCGCCGCCGCTCGACGAACATGCCAATGTGGAGACCCAGACGGTCATCGGCAGGTACGCGAAAAAACCTCTTGTAATAGAAAGCCCTGTTTACATCTCTCACATGTCGTTCGGAGCGCTGTCGAGGGAGACAAAAATAGCGCTCGCCGAGGGCAGCGCAATCGCCAAAACTGCCATGTGCAGCGGCGAGGGCGGCATTTTACCAGAGGAGATGGCCGCGTCATATAAATATATTTTCGAGTACGTGCCAAACCTGTACAGCGTCACGCCGGAGAACCTTCGGAACTCCGACGCGATAGAGATAAAAATTGGACAGGGCACAAAACCTGGCATGGGCGGACACCTTCCCGGCGTAAAAGTGACTGGGGAAATTGCCCTGGTGAGGGACAAACCGATTGGGCAGGATATCGTCAGCCCTTCGAAGTTTCCGGGGCTATCCTCGAAGGATGATCTCAGGAGGCTGGTCGAGCGTCTCAGGGATGAGTCGGACGGGCGGCCGATAGGTATCAAGATAGCGGCGGGGAAGGTTGAGCGCGACCTGGAATATTGCGTTTTCGCGAATCCTGATTTCATAACTATCGATGGGCGCGGCGGCGCAACTGGCGCGAGCCCGAAGCTGCTGAGGGACGCTACGAGTCTGCCGACGGTTTACGCGCTTTATCGCGCCAGAAAATATCTGGACGAACATGACAGCGACGACCGTATATCCCTCATCATAACCGGCGGACTGCGAGTCTCGTCGGACTTTGCAAAGGCAATCGCCATGGGCGCCGACGCCGCCGCCATAGCCACGTCCGCCCTTTTGGCGGCCGCTTGCCAACAGTTCCGCATCTGCGGAGCTGGGAGCTGCCCAGTCGGTGTCGCGACGCAGGATCCGGAGCTGAGAGCCCTTTTCCCGGCCAAGGCCGCTGCCTGCCGCGTGGCAAACTTCCTCAACGTCTCGATCGAGGAGCTGAAGACGTACGCGCGCATAACAGGGCGCGCGCGTCTGCGCGACCTCCGCGCAGACGACCTCGTCACGATAAACGACGAGATATCGGGCCATACGAACATCCCGCACGCGTAATTCCAATTTTGAGTCAAAGATGCTTTTAGGAGAGTGATATTATTATGTCGCAACCAAAAGTTCTGGCGCTTGTCGGCGGTATCTGCACGGATTCGCTAAATCTGAAGCTGTTCGAGTTCTTCAAGGAGACGGCCGGCGCGAGATTCTCTCTCGACAGATTCAAGATCGAGACGCTTCCATTTTTTTCGCAGGACATCGAAAACGACCCGCCCTCGGTCGTAACGGAATTCAAGAGCAGGATAAAGGCGAGCGACGCCGTGCTGATAGTGACGCCGGAGTACAATCGTTCGTTCCCTGGCGTGCTCAAGAACGCGCTCGACTGGGGGTCGCGCCCGTACGGTCAAAACCTCTGGCCCGGCAAGCCGGCCGGCATCATAGGGACAAGCCCTGGCGCGATAGGAACGTTTGGCGCGCAAAACCAGCTCAGGCAGGTGTTGTCGTTTCTGGATCTGCGAACGATGAGTTCGCCGGAGTTCTACTTCACCTTCCCAAAGGAGCTATCCGGCGGCAAACTCCCCGGGCCGTCGAGCGACTTCCTCAAACTGTACGTCGACAAGTTCGAGGAGTGGGTAGCCTGGCATTTAAAAGCTCGCTGAAATCGCGCTTGGACACAGAGCGACCTCAAAAAACAGAGCCTCCTGCTCGCCGTCGATCTGCCCGCTCATGGCGGCGGTCTGCTTTTTGTTTTATTGGCTGTCACACAAACCTGATAAAAGCCTCCGTCAGGGGACGAGCTTCGACGGGTTCAATATATTGTTCGGATCGAACGCCCTTTTTACCCTTTTCATCAGCTCTATCTGGGCCTCGTTCATGAATATTCCCGCGTATTCCTTGCGTTTGAGCCCGACGCCGTGCTCGCCGGACAACGTGCCGCCGAGTCTTTTCACATAAGCGTACAGTTCGTTCCGCAGTGGGATCGCCAGCGCGTGCAGATCCGCGCTCGGGTCTATGCCGTCCGGAAAAATCGTAATGTGGATGTTGCCGTCGCCGATGTGACCGTAGGCGTTGTAAGTCGCGCTGTGATTTTTCGCGATATCTGGCAGTCGTGCCAGGAACGCGGAAACCTCGCTCGACGGCACGACTATGTCCTCCTTGGAGAGAATGGGCATCGAACCAGTCCACTCCTCCTCGGCTACGTACTTTCTTATCCGCCACACTCTGTCGCGCGCGTTTTTGTCCTCGGCCACAAATACCTCGACTGCGCCGTTTTTCACGCAGAGGTCGCCTATTCGCTCCACGTCGCTCCAGAGCTGTTTGCGATCCATGCCATCCAGTTGGATTATAAGTTGGGCCGCCGCGCCGCTGTGCGGAATTTTTAGGCTCGTGTACTCCTCGACGTTGTGGATTGAATTTCTGTCCATGAATTCAATGGACGACGGTATCACGCCTCCCTCCGTCGTTATGAGAGGTATGAGCCTTACCGCGGACTCGACGCTCGACATGGGGACGAGAAGATCAGTGACGCACTTCGGCAGGGGCAGCAGGTTGAGTATTATCTTCGTGACAACGGCCAGCGTCCCCTCCGACCCAACGAGCAGGTGGATAAAGTCGTAGCTCGTCACGTCCTTGCGCAGTTTCCCCCCGAACGAAACGAGATTTCCGTCCGGCAGCGCGGCCTCGAGGCCAAGCACGTGAGCGCCGGTCGCGCCATATTTTATGACCTTGTTGCCACCGGCGTTCTCGGCGACGTTTCCGCCAATGAAGGATATATCGCCGCTGCACGGGTCGCCTGCGTAAAAGAGGCCTCTGTCCCTCGCGGCCTTCGTGACCTCGGAGGTAACGACTCCCGG
Source organism: Synergistaceae bacterium (assembly GCA_031289775.1). Lineage (GTDB taxonomy): Bacteria > Synergistota > Synergistia > Synergistales > Synergistaceae > JAITOY01. The sequence continues at coordinate 12,207 of JAITOY010000060.1, read as the reverse complement.
CTCCGTCGTGAGCGTCCTGTTCGCCTTGTCTATTTCGAGGATAGAGTTCATCCGCTCCATCGACATAACTATCCCGCCAAAAACAGGCACAGCTCCGCCGGAGAGCCCTGTGCCCGCGCCCCTCGGCGTCACGGGAATAATATGTTCGTTTGCGTATTTTAAAATAGCGGAGACATGTTCAGCGTTTTCGGGAAAACAGAGTACGTCGGCTATATAATCCCTCTCGAAACCGGGCAGCGTCTCGTCCATCGAGTATACGGCGCGCTTTCCCCTGTCAGTCGTCACTCCTGACGGCCCAAGGATGGAGACCAGATCCTCCACAACCTTTTCAGTTACTGGAGCGTAACGCGTTTCGCACATCACTTCCGCCCCCTCTTCGCCTTTATCCTCTCGATCAGCTTCGGGATGATCTCGTACAAGTCGCCGCATATCGCGACGTCCGAGACGTTAAATATCTGCGCCTCCGGGTCTCTGTTGATGGATATTATCTTCCCGGCAGTCTGCATCCCGGCGATGTGCTGCACAGTGCCGGAGATGCCCGCCGCTATGTATACCTTTGGCGAGACGACCTGTCCGGACAGGCCGACCTGGTGCGGGTAGCCAATCCACTTCATCTCGACGACGGGTCGCGAGGCGCCGACCCCGGCGTCGAGCAGCGACGCGAGGGCCGATATCAGTTCGAAGCCCTCCGCCCTCCGCAGGCCCCTGCCGCCGGACACGATGACATTCCTGTCCTGAAGCGTTCTTTCGTCCCTCGTGAACTTGTCAAACTTTATTGTGGACACGCCAGCGCTGAACAATCCGTCCGGCAGATCGGGATAAAGAACCTCCGCTGTTTTTTCCGGATTCGGGGCTGGGATCGAGAACGTCCCCGGCCTCGCCGTCGCCATCTGCGGCATGTGGTTTGGCGTTTTGATCGTCGCCATGATGTTTCCGCCTATCGCCGGCCTCGTCTGTAGCAGCAGATTCGTCCCGGGTTCGATCGAGAGCCCGGTGCAGTCGGCTGTGAGACCGGTTCCCAGCAACGCGGCGGCGTACGGCATGACGGAGCGTCCAAACGCCGTCGCGGACGCGATGATTATTTTCGGCCGGCTCTCCTGTGCGAGATGGGCGAGGATCCGCGCACAAGCTGCCCGGTCGAACGGCAGATTTTCGGCCTTCGCCGCCAGAACGCGATCCGCGCCATAATACCCGGCATCCTGAGGTTTCGACCTGTTCGATTTATTCGTCTTATTCGAGTCGATCAAAAGAAGCGCTGTCACTCTGTGTCTTTCGCCCGTGTTCGAGGAGAGCGCGTCGCTCAGCTCACGAGCCTTGGCCGAGAGCTCGAACGTCACAGAGGAGATTTCTCCGCACGGACGATCTTCGCCGAGGACCCAGACCTCGTTTGAAAATTCGCCCGCTTCGGGACGATCCGATCGCGTCATGCCGGTCGCCTCCTATATGACCAAACAATCCGAGAGTATCTCGACTATCCGGTCTAATCCGGCGTCAAGCTCATCGGAGCGTTTGGCGAGAAATTTTTCGGCAGACCTCGTTATCTTCGGAGTATCAATTTTGACGACCTTCGTCGGCGAAGCGGTTAGCCCCGTTTCGTTCGCGCCAAAACCCAGGCTCTCCGCCGTGACCGTCTCTATCTTCATCGCATACGCGCCTTTCTTGCCCGAGAGCGTCGGCAGCGGGAGGGCGTTTATGTCGCTCAGTACCGTGACGAGGCATGGAAGGCTGATTCTCTGCGTCAAAATCCCGTCTTCGAGGGTGCAGTCGACCTCTATCCCATCCGGGATCCTCTCCAGACGCGTGACCCGGGTCGCGAGCGGAATGCCGAGCAGGGCGGCGATCTCCGGGCCGACCTGGCCTGTCTCTCCGTCAGTGGCCTTTTCACCGGCGATTATCAGGTCAGGCGCCCCGATCTTCCCTAGGATAGAGGCGAGCACTTTAGCGGTTGCCCAACTGTCGCCGCCCGCAAACGCCCTGTCCGTCGCGAGGATCGCTCTGCCGGCGCCGAGCGCAAGCCCCTCGCGCAGCGACTCCTCCGCCTTCTGTGGGCCCATCGATATTATCGTGACCGAGTCGCCTTTAGCGCGGATTTGCATCGCCGCCTCCAGCGCGTTCAGGTCGAGCGGGTTCACGATGCCGCCGACGCCCTCGCGGATCATGGTTCCGCGCTCCGGATCCATCTTCACCTCATCCGTATCCGGAACCTGTTTTAAAAATATCGCTATTTTCACATATTTTCCCCCCGCGTACAAAATAAGCTCTAACTTACGTGAAGTAGCGGCGTCCAGATGTATCGCTTCTTGAAAATAAGGGATGGCCGGAATGTACGCCGGAATATATCATTGATATTCCACATTATATATTATACACTACGTTTGCGGCAAAGATTCGCCATCGGCGCTGATGCCCGTATGGACGACCTGAATAAGGGGGATTTTACAATGGCGCAACCAAAAGCGGCTCTTTTTATGATAGACGGGTTCGAGGAGACCGAGGCGCTCTGCACTGTGGATATACTGCGCCGCGGGGATGTGGACGTGACGACTGTGTCACTTGGACATACGCGGTCGCTCAAGGGACGCAGCGGGATAACAGTCGAGACGGACAAGCTGTTCGACGACATCTCAGCGACGCGGTTCGACATGCTGGTGATCCCAGGAGGGACGCTCGCCTACACTGAGCACGACGGACTGCTGCGGCTTGTGCGGCGCCAGAACGACGCCGGAGGCAAACTGGCGGCGATATGCGCCGCCCCGGCCGTGTTCGGCAAACTCGGGATACTGCATGGCAAGCGCGCCATCATCTACCCAGGCATGGAGGAATACCTCAAGGGCGCGACGCTGAGCGGCGACATAGTCGAAACCGACGGGAACATAACGACTTCGAAGGGCCCCGGTACGACCGTCTATTTCGCGCTTCGGCTGCTGGAACTCCTTCAGGGCAGGGAAACCGCGGTACATGTCGCTGATGACTTCATCGCGCAGAAACCCGCTGGGGCGTGGGCGGGTAAAAACGCGTAAAACGCAGGGGCTGTAACGTCATCGCCACAAAACGCTGATCTGTTTCCCGGAGGCCGCGTCCATCACGTTTTGTGGCACGACGTCCTCTCTGGAGGACTTCACTTCCCTCGCCCGCCAGTCTATAGTTTTGACTTGATCGCGGAGAATGCCTCCATCGACGCCGCAAGAGCCCCTTGGAATCTCTACCTCGAACGCCATGCCCTTTTGATGGCTCGTCATAGGCGAGGCCCATGCCATGCCGGGTTTGTTGTACCTCACGTCAATAGCATCGCCGGCTCGTCGCGCAAAAAGACCAGGTTTCTCTCATCGAGCCGGCACACGCCTTTGCGGAGTTGCGCCTACCGCAGCTTGTTTTTCTTCTCCGGGTCGCCGGATATAAAGAGTTTGTTTATGACCACGTCGGTGAGCGGTTTGTCATTCGGGCCGGTCTTCACCTTGCCTATCGCCTGCACGACGTCCATGCCGTTCGTCACTTTGCCGAAGATGGCGTGTTTGCCGTCGAGCCATGGAGTTGGCGCGAGCGTGACGAAAAACTGCGAGCCGCCGGTGTTCGGGCCGGAGTTCGCCATGGACAGCATCCCGGGCGCGTCGTGCTTCACTCCCTCTCCAAACTCATCGGGGATCGTGTAGCCCGGGCCGCCTGTGCCAGTGCCGGTCGGGTCTCCTCCCTGGATCATAAAGCCGTCTATGACCCTGTGGAAAATTATGCCGTCGAAGAACTTTCTCTGCGCGAGATCCATAAAGCTCCTGCACGTCTTCGGGGCGAGATCGTAGAAGAGTTCCACCTTGAATGTCCCCATGGACGTCTCGAATGTCGCGGTCGGACGCTTTGGTTTCGCGGCGTGAGCCTCGCGGACGCCCCACCAGGAGAACAGGACGAGAGTGACGCAGAGGGAGACCAGAAGGGCATTAAAAAATTTCACGGTAAATCAACATCCTTTCAGTAATTTATAAATAACATGCCGCTCATGCAGGCATGAGGAATTATATCAGAAATTTTTCGAGCTGCGAGCGGAATATGAAATTGGGACAGAAAATTCCGCCGCGTCGCGCGAACCAGCGTTGGAATATGCGCTTTATCCTTCAATTTGTAACTATTTTTCGCCAATTAGATTGTATTTTCCGACATACCGCAAAATATCACGCCTCTGTATAGTGCCCGCTAGGGTCTCGAAGAGTGGCCTCAAAACACGCAAGGAGGAGACGAAGTGAACAAGAGCAGAAAAATAGTTTCATCGCTGATTGCCCTGGCAATCAGTACGGCCGCCGTTGGGGCGGCGTGGGGAGGCATAACGGCGGGGCGCCTCAATGACAACGATGTCGAGGTCGATCTTTCGTCAGACGCAAGCTACGATGGAAGTAACGCTATCAACCCAATAACTCTCGAAGCTGGAAAAAACTCGATAACTCTGACGAACAACGTTATTCTGGGGGACAGGAACGTCACTGGCTACGCGGCGGACGCCACTGAAATGGCGACAGATACGGACGCGAAGGGCGCGATATTCATCAAAGACGGTCAAACGCTCACCATAAGGCCGAACCGCTCCCTCCATAAGAAGGTATCCGGAAAATCGTCGGGCAACCAGAGCTCTCTCAGACTCTTTGGGAACGGGACAACCAACCTATACGCCGGCGACGCCAACAGCTTTTCGGTGACATTCCTGCAGAACGGCAGGCTCAACCTGGATAGCAAGGAGGCGCTAGGCGGCAGCGACTTGACGCTCGGCGGAGGAGCGACGTTGGGGCTGGCCGACAACGTGAGCTCGCTGGACTTGAAGGGCGTCAACCTGAGCGTCAGGAGGTACAGCGCGGAGTCGAAGGCGACGATCGACACGGGCAAGGGTTCGATAACTATTGACGGGCTCTCCCAGCGTACAAGCCCGAACGCCTCACAAAGCGGCGGCAATGACATCACGCTCGTCAAAACAGGCTCTGGCGCGCTCACTATTTCGGGAGTCGCCAACCACTCCGGCGGCACTTTTGTGGAAAGCGGCGCCCTCTTGCTCGGGATGGTTCCGAGCATTGCCCAGACCATCGAGGTAAACTCCGGCGCGGCACTCTCCTCCAGCGTTAAAATGCTGGCGAACGTCACCGTAAAGCCACACGCCGGTTCGACGCTCGCTGTCCCGGCCGCGAGTCTTGCCGCGGCCCAAATTCAGGACGCTGGCGAAGCGGCTTTGTCCGTCTCGGCGATCGACCCGTCCGCGCTCGCCTCTCTCGCGTTCACGATAAAGGCGAACCTCGACGCGCTCAAGAGGCCGGAGGGCACAGAGGCGGATTTCTACTATGTCAAACTGCTGCACAGCGCGCCGAACGCCCTTAGCGAGAAGAACGTCAAGCTCGACTGTACGGTTCCGGCCGGCTTCGCGGCTCACAGTTACGTCGCGAGGGCCTATGTCGACGGCCAAAATGTCTACGCCGTTCTCTCAAAGGATCTGCAGGCGACGGCGAACGTCTTCGACGTCACGCTGTACAAGGACTCCAATGCGAAAAACGTCATCAACGTCGTCGTGAAAAACAAATCGAAAGGATCCTTCCCCTCTGGGACGAACTTCACCTATAGTTTCATCGACAGATCCGGCCGGCCTCTCCAGGGGAGCGACACAGTCCGCGACGACACTGTTTTCTGGGCGAAAAACGTCGAGTTCAACAAATCCGGCACAAGCGCTCGCTTCCAGATCGACCTGAATAAGCTCATCGACGGTGATGGCAAGAGCCGCAAGCTCTCCCCCGACGGCCTCTACGAGATCAAAGTGGACGGAACCGGCTCATCGAGCAAAGGCGCCGGGTTCTCGGATCTTTTTCTCAATGGGAACGGAAACTTCACGCAACCGCCAGCGAGCGATTCGTATAGCGTCACGGTCAGCGTAAGCGCCGACGTGAGAGCCGGTCTCATCAAAGCGGACGTAAACGTCGCTTCCGGCGGGGTTCCGTCCAGAGACGGGACTGCTGTAAATTTCCAGTTGTGCGACACGTTTGGAGAACCTGTGAAAATCTCCGGGGTTCAGACAAGCTGGAGCCGCCAGACAAAGAACGGCTTCGCGACGTCGACTTTCGAGAAGATTCCAGCTGGGCGCTACCTTGTAAGGATATCGTCGCCCGAGTTCCTCGCGGTTAGATTCTCGGACGGGATCGCGATAAACGGCCGCTCCAACGGCGGCGACGGCGGCGGCTGTGACTCCGGCCTCGGCATGTTCGCGTTTTCAGCGCTCTTCATGGCTCTCGCCATGCGGCCCAAAGGCGCGCGGAGAGAACTGCCTTAGAGCAAGCAAGGGGGGGATTTCCCCCCCCTTTTATGAGATTAAAATATCTCACCGAAACGTCATGAAAATTATCCGGTAAATTATCCAATAATCTTACCCGGCAACAAAGGTCAATATCTCTTATATTATGCTATAATGTCAAGAGATTCAATATCTCACCGAAACGTCATGAAAATTATTCAAAAAAGAGTAGGAGTCATTATGATATGACTTTCACGGAGGATGCCGTCGAAAAAATCGCTTCTGAGGTGATATCCCGTCTGAAGATGAAGGGCGAAAACGCTCTCCCTGGCATTCCTGTTGGCGTCTCCAACAAACACATTCACCTGAGTCAGGAGGATCTGGAGATCCTGTTCGGGAAGGGTTACGAGCTGACGAGGATGAAGGATCTCGGCCAGCCCGGACAGTACGCGGCAAAGGAGACGCTCTGCGTCGCTGGGCCTAAGGGTTCTTTCACAGGCACAAGGGTGCTCGGGCCGGTTCGCAAGGAGAGCCAGGTCGAGATAAGCAGGACGGACGCGTACCAGCTGGGCGTGAATCCTCCGGTGCGCGCGTCGGGCGACCTGAATGGCGGCGCTGACGTTTGTCTCATAGGGCCAGCCGGGATGCTGGCGTTAAAGAGCAAGGTAATCATAGCGAAACGCCATTTGCACATGACTCCAGCGGAGGCGTCGCTGTTTGGGGTGTCGGACGGAGATATCGCGACACTCACGTGCGACAGCGAGCGCAAATGTCACTTCTGCGACACGATCGTGAGGTCGGCGTCGGCGTCCGCGCTCGAGTTCCATATAGACACGGATGAAGCGAATGCCGCGGGCATAAGGAACGGAATGTTTGCCCGTATTGAAAGCGTAAAGCGTAAATTGACGAGGAGCTGAAGGTATTATGAGCGCTGACGCCCTGGAAAAGATCAAGGGAGAATTGATGGAGCAGATAATGAACTGTCTGCTGCCGCTCCTGAACAGGCATGTCACCGTCTTTTTTACCGGTGGCAAGGCAGACTCGGCCGGCCTGCTCAAGATCGTGGACGGGCTTTTGACGACAAAGGCCGGCATAGTCGCGACAGATAACTTCCTCGACATGGCGCCGCCCGAGTTCAAAGCGGCGATAGACGACAGGCGCCTCAAATATTACGGGCCCATGCAGAAGCATATCGCTGAGTCGAACCTGATCATCGTCCCGATACTGACGAGAAACACTCTCGCGAAGGCGGCCACCGGGATTCAGGACAATTTGGCCACGTGCGGGCTCGCCGCGGCCCTCATGAGAGGACTTCCCGTCATAGCCGTGAAGGAGAACTGCGACCCTCTCGGCAGCCACTTCAAGGATATCGGTCTGGACAAAAACCAGGCCTACAACGACATGTTGAAGGAACACGAACGCAAGCTCATATCTTTCGGGGTCAAGATGGTCGAAACTGGCGAGTTCTCCGCGGCGCTCGAGGGAGCGCTGTACGGCGGAGCGTTCGCCGGCGCGCCTCAGACCTCGCCCGCGCAAATTGCCGTCTCAACGGCGTCCGTCGTGAAACTGTCCGATTCGTTCATAACCTGCGAGGATCTGATGAAACTTCCGCCCGGCACAGGCATTCAGGTTCTGAAATCCGCCGTGCTGACGCCTCTCGCGCTCGAGTTTATCGAAAGCCGCAAGATCTCAGTGACTCGAGTTTAACTCGAGGTTTTACTTTTTTCCACATAGCGGACCATAAGCCGAAAGACAGTTTCTGAATCGGTTTCCCATTTTCATCTCGAAAAACCCACTCTAGCTGCCATTCTGCCCTGTGCTAATCAACGCGTATCATTGACTACTCCCGATATTTGGCGGATAATTTGCACGGGCCTTTTCTATTATGGAGTAATTCACATCTTGTGAATCGCCTGTCTTTTTTAAACTCCAAAAGGAGGAATGAGAATGGAAAATATTTTTGCGCAAGCTCGAGGACATAACAATTTTTCCTGGGATAATCTGGGAGATATCAAAGAGGGACGCGGAGACCTCGGCGAGGAGATGCCTGTTCTTGTCTACCGACTCATGCAGTACACGATGTTAGACGTCCTGAGCAAGGAGTACGGAAGCGAACAGGCCAACGAACATTTCCGCCAGGCGGGTTTTTTGGCTGGAACAGAGTTCGCGCGAAACACTCTCGACCTTACGGTTGATTTCGACACGTTTGTCGCAAGCCTGCAAAGCGTTCTGGAAAACCTGAAGATCGGCATCCTGCGCATGGAGGCGTTCGACGCCGCTACGGGCAACATCGTGCTGACGGTAGGGCAGGATCTTGACTGCAGCGGCTTGCCTGTGACAAACGAGACGGTCTGCAACTACGACGAGGGTTTCATAGCCGGAATCCTGGAGTCTTACACCGGTAAAAAATATGACGTGCGCGAAGTCGACTGCTGGGCGAACGGCGACCGAGTATGCCGATTTAACGGAGTCGCTGGCGATTAGAGAAGGGCGTTGTCACGCGACCGGCGCCGGCGCCGTAATATATTAAGCGTTCAGACGCCGGTCGCGTCGCATGGAGGGTTGGTGGAACATGGCTGAATCTGTTGCGGATATCTTATTCGCATATTTACGCGACGTAATTTACAGCCCTGATAAAGCCTCGATGGATTTGGAGACGCTGCCGGAGGAATTCCAAAATTTTGGAAAGGGGCTTCTTTATTTTGTCGAGTGCGTAATGGAAACCACGGCGCTCGCGAAGGATCTATCAAAGGGAGAGCTCAGCGGGAAATGGCCTTCGAAGGGCAACGAAATAGCCTCTCCCCTAAAAGCCCTGCACGCCACGCTCAAACACCTGACCTGGCAGACGCAGCAGGTAGCCAAAGGAGATTATAAACAGCGCGTCAGCTTCATGGGAGACTTCTCCGCGGCGTTTAACAGAATGATCGTTCAGTTGGACGAACACAGGCAGACCCTTCTCGACGAGATAGAGACGAGCCGCCAGAAGACGCTTGCCTTAGCGCAGAGCAATAGCCTGTTTGAGGCTGTCACAGAACAAATATCACAGTGGATCGTCGTGATGGACAAGGACAACGGGGTATGGCTGTTTTCCAATCATGATATCGCCAATATCTCGCCAAACCCCTGGTGTCAGGAGCAGCTGCGCGTTTGGATGGCCAAACAATCCGAGACCGCCGACGAGGACGCCAAGGGGTATGCGACGGATCTCGAGTTGCCGAAAGGCAACGAAATTCAATATTTTTCCGTGGCGATACACCCTTTGCACTGGTATGAACACGACGCGTTCGCCTTTGTCTTCACGGATATCAGCTCTGAAAAAGAACAGCTGCATAAGCTCGAAATCGTAGCCTACCGCGACACTCTCACCCAAACGTATAACCGCCATTATGGCATGAAGGCGCTGAACGAGTGGCTGGACAAGCGCAAAACCTTCATAATTTGCTTCGTCGACATGGACAACCTGAAATATGTCAACGACAAATACGGGCACGCCGAAGGGGATAAGTACATTCTGTGCGTTGTTGAAATACTGAGCGAATTTTCAGCAGACGCGATAATATGCCGCCTGGGCGGCGACGAGTTTATGCTGATAGCCCAGAACTGGATCGCGTCAGCGGCCGAGGAGCATCTTGAGAAGCTCAGGGACTGTCTGGTTCGTCTTAACGATCGGCCGGAGACGTTCTACAATCACAGCATGAGCTATGGAGTCATAGGCGTGGACGCCCATAACACATCGTCCGCAAGCGAGCTTCTCAGCGTAGCGGACGAAAAAATGTACGAGTACAAGCGTATGCACAAGGCGCAGCGCCAAAGCGCCGTTGTTTAACCCAAAGCAATATATCCTGTGTGCCGCTATTTACACGCCAGAATCCTTTCGCCACCCCACCAGCCGCCAAAAGCCAAAAACAAGATCAAGGCCAAAATATCCGATTGCGGCTTCTCCAAGTCAAGCGCGCGGGATGCGAGTTTGACTTGGAATTAAAAAAAGAGGCGCCCGACGCGGGCGCCTCTTTTTTTGCTTCAACGTATTGGAGATGTCGTGACAGTTTAGCCCTTCCTGCGGAGCGTCACGAACGCGCCGGCAGCCAGAAGCGAGAGTATGCCGAAGCCAGCGTCGCAGCCGCCGCCGCCGGAGCCGGGGTTCTCGCGATCGTCGTCCGCCGGAACCGTGGCGGACGCGCTCGCGCTCGTGGAGGTCGAATAGTCAGCCGGCGCGGAGGAAACCACTGTGAGCGGATAGCTCTGGCCCGCGCTGAAAGCGCCAGCCACGTCGAACGTGAATACGCCGTCGACTGGGTTCTCGATGGTGATGGGATCAGCAGTTCCGATCTGGAGGCTGATGCTCGTCAGGTCGGTTCTGTTTGTCGCGGGAATGGTGGTGACGGTGTGCTTGTTCTGGAGAACGACCGAGCCGGAGACCTTGCTGGTCGTCGCCGCGAGATTATTCCACGTCCAGCCGATGTAAGGCACGTCGACTTCGGGAGTGCCGCCGTCCTTGATCTCGAAGCTCAGCTCGTCGCTCTCGCCGGTGATTCCGGCGAGGGTCGCGTCGCCGACGGAGCTAGCGAACGCTGTGAACCTGTAGACGCCGGCATCTGCCCCATGCGGCACGGCTATCGAGAATTCATAACCTGTCGAGGTCGCGTTAAGCACCGACGCGAAGCCATTCGGCAGGCCATAGATTCCGTAGCTGCCAACCGCGCCGGAGATTGCGGTATTAGCGTGAACCTGCACCTTGAAGAAGATCGGATCGCCGGTGTTGGCGCTTACAAATGTGGGGTCATCGAACGTCGGGACGTCGAAGTTCTTCGTCGCCCTGAGCCTGAGTGTGGATGTGGGCTTCGCCACATCGGCGCTGACGTCGATATCGAAGTTGCTCAGCGTCCTGCCGGAGAGATCCTTCACCGTCACGTTATCGGGGTTGAAATTGGTCCCGGTGGTCGTTGCCCTGACGGTGAGGAGCACGTCGTCCGACGAGATCGAAATCTCGCCCTTGGGGATGACATAGAGGTCATACCCGCCGATGTTGCTGAAAGTGCCGCCAAGCGTGGCAGCCGGCGCGTAGTCTGTCGCAGTGGCCTTGTTGTCCGCCGCGACTTCCACGAGGAAATCTCCGCCTGACTGGACTATCGCGCTCGCGGCGAGCGGGGTGCCGGCTGCGGCGGGGGTGCCGGGCAGGACAAGCCCGTTAATGGTTCGTATGCCGGCGGTTGTGGACGCGGTGATCCTGGCGTGGTCGATCGCGTTGTCGTTCGCCAGCCGAACTATACCACCCTGAACGAGGATTATATTGTTCGCGCTAAGCGCGGGGTATGGGTAATGGCCGGGCCCGGCCAGGATCAGCTCGCCAGTGCCGGTTTTTATGATGCTGTACGTGGCCGCGGCGTAACCGACTGTGTTGGTCAGGGTGAGCCTGGCGTTGGGATTTACCGCGATGACGGCGGACGCGCCGCCTATCCTGAATACGTTGTCCAATGTGTGCGTCCCCTCGGTCAAATTGAGGGCGCCTGACGCGTCGATATTGATCACCCCTGTGCCGATGTTGGAGGCCTTGCTGATGCGAATAGTGCCGTTAGCTGAGATGTAGGTCCCGCCTTCGTATGTATTGGTGCCGGAGAGGGTGAGAGTCTTGAGATTAAGGGCTGTAGGCGTGTTAGCGTTCGCGAAGCCCAGGCTGCCTGAGCCGATGACGTTACCGGTAAACGCGAGGTTTCCGAGAACTACCGCGTTGGCTATGTTCGACAGTATGAGGTTGGTGTCAGCCGTAATGCCCGTAGGAACCGTAGGAACCGCCGGTATCACGTCGAGGCTTATTATGCCCGCGCCGGTTATGGAGTTCAGCGTCTGGGACACCTTCGCAACCTCGAAGACACCGCCAGCCTTCACCTCGACAGCGGCGCCAAGCGTGTCACCTAGGGCTGCAACATTCGTGGTAATGGGATTATTAGCGCCACTCACAC
>JAITOY010000037.1 GCA_031289775.1 Synergistaceae bacterium | reverse complement strand
GACATTATGATAAAAATCAGCAATCTATATAAAGCGTTTTACAATAACGTGGTTTTGGACGATGTTTCGGTCGTCGTTGAAAAGGGGGACGTGGTGGCGCTGATTGGTTCTTCCGGCGCAGGGAAGTCCACTTTATTGCGCGCGGTGAATTGTCTGGAGAGGGCGGACCAGGGGACAATCGACCTGGAGGGTTTTCAATGTGACTTTTCCAAAATCACGAAGAAGGAAAAGTTGACTCTTCGCAAGGAAACGGCCATGGTCTTTCAGCAGTTCAACCTTTTTCGGCATCGAACCGCTTTGGAAAACGTCAAGGAAGGACTGAAGGTGGTAAAAAAATTAAGCGATGAGAAAGCGGATGTGATCGCCCGTGAAAAATTGCGCCAGGTGGGTTTGTCCGACCACGCCAATTATTACCCTCAGCACCTCTCCGGCGGGCAGCAGCAGCGCGTTGGCATTGCCCGAGCGCTTGCCATGGAGCCCAAGCTGCTTCTTTTGGACGAACCGACCTCCGCGCTGGATCCGGAGCTTGTCGGAGAAGTGCTCTCCACCATCAGAGAGACGGCGCAAGCCGGTCAAACCATGCTCCTAGTCTCCCATGAGATGAATTTCGTCTATCAGGTGGCAACGAAAGTCCTTTTTCTGGATCAGGGAAAAATCATCGAACAGGGAAGTCCCAAAGAAGTGTTTTACAATCCGCGGAATGTGCGGACCAAGGAATTTCTCCGCAATTATTTCCGGGCCCAGGGACCGGAGTTTCAAATTTGAGCGGACGCGGCGGTTTTTATTGTATAATTTGTAACACCGTCAATAGGAGAGGATAAACGCATTTGAAAGGAGCGTGAAAATGGTGTTTTTTACCGATGCAATTCTTAATTCGGGAAAATAATTTTCCAGCCAGCCACGTCATAGCTATTGCCCAGCTCGGACAGTAAACGCTTGCCTCGCGCTTTGCGGCGCGTCCTCTCAGTATTTTCCAAAAATTTCGAGTTATAACCTAAATTCCCACTATTTTATTTTGAATCTTTCGAAGATTTTATCCTATAGGATCAGAAAGCGTCAAGTCTCGCCGTGTCGGGGAAAATTTCGCCAACCGGCGCCAATGTGGCACCAAGTAATGAAAAGGGGCTCAGGTCGAAAACCCCTGAGCCCTTGCTATTTCTGGAGCGGAAAACGGGATTCGAACCCGCGACCCTTGGCTTGGGAAGCCAATGCTCTACCAGCTGAGCTATTTCCGCATTTACGCGCGATCACACAACTGATGAATTGTACAGAATTGACCAGCCCAATGTCAATACCGCTCAAGGGTTTTCAGCGATTTTGGCGGACGAGGGCGCGGCGGCGTTCACTCCCTGCTCATCACAGTTACGGATTCTACGTGGGCCGTCTGAGGGAACATGTCGAAGGCGGCGACGCTTTCGAGCGAATATCCGCCGGCGACAAGCCGGGAGATGTCCCTCGCGAGGGTAGCGGGGTCGCAGGAGACGTATATTATGTCTCTCGGGGAGATTTGCAATATTCGGCTCGTAACTCGCTCGTCGCACCCGGTTCTTGGCGGGTCGAGCACTATCGTGTCGTAGGCCCCCGCGCTCGCGTGCCTGCCGCTCTCCAGAAATTTTTCCGCTGAGTCGGAGTGTATCTCGACGTTTTCTATGCTGTTTATCAGCATGTTCTCCCTCAACTGTCTCGCCGCAGGACGCCATTCCTCTACGGCATCGACCTTTTCGGCGGCTCCAGCGAGGAAAGAGGTCAGGCTTCCGACGCCGCTGTAGAGCTCTAACAGTCTAGATGTGGAGGACGCTTTGATATGTTTTTTCACGTAATTGAACATAACTTCAGTCTGCGCGCTGTTGACCTGAAAAAACGACGATATATCTACGTTGAACCGGAGCGCGCCAAAGCGTTGTTCGACGAACCTTGCGCCACCTAAGGGCTTGAAGACAGGGCCCCAAATGAAGTTGTCCGTGTCTGTTTTTACATTCAGCACTGCGCCGGCGAGCTCGCTATACTCCTGACAGAGGCGCTGCACCGCGTTTTTCAGCTTGCCGGACTCGCGGGCGGAGAACTCCCTCGACGCCACTATTCCAGTCAATACCTCTCCGCAGCTGCCGGTTCTTGCGGCGAAATGCCGGATATCTCCGGTTTTTTTAGCCTCGTTGTATCCCTTGAAGCCTGCGCCCGCAATGGCGTCTATTGCAATGGGAATAATTTTCTCCAGAGATGGGCGCAGGACGGCGCACTTCCAGAATGAGACGACGTTATGAGTACGCCTCTCGTAGTAGCCGCAGGAGAGAGCGTTTTTTCCGGCTTTTCCAACACCTCTCACCGGAAGCGTCGTCTTGTTTCTGTATCCCCACCGCTCGGGAGAGGGCTCGCAAATTACGCCGCCCGGCGGCTCGATATGGCCGATCCTCTTTAGGGCGTCCGTCAGGATAGTTCTTTTTATCTCTATCTGGGTTTCGTAGTTTGCGTGCTGGAGCTGACAGCCTCCACAGTCTCCGTACTGAGGGCATTTTGGCGTTATTCTCGAAGGGGAGTGCGAAAGAATCTCGAGCACCCTTGCGGAGGCGTATTTTTTGCTCAAGCGCGTTACCCGACAGGAGACCGTTTCGCCGGGAAGGGCGCCCGGCACAAAAAGGACAAATGCCTCGTCGCCGATACGCGCCAAGCCCTCCCCTTCGCTGTTTATCGAGGATATTTTGACTGTGAGGATATCTCCTGGGCTCATGGCGATATAGAAGTAAAAAGAAAATCGTGGAGCAAAACCCCACGATTTTCTCCCCTTACTTCTTCTCCTTCATTAACTTGTAGCCCTCTTCGAACGCCTTTGTGTTAAGCTCCTCGCTGCCTTTAGGAACGCTCGCCAAAATCGTGTTTTTGATCGACTCGGACTTCATCTGTCCATCGACCTCTAGGATCCTCGCAACGGCGCCGAGCGCGACCATGTTCGTCACTATCTCGCGGCCGATAACGTCACGGGCGGTTTTTACTATGGGCAGCCGGAAGATGTTCGCTTCAACGTCGGGATCCTTTTGAACAAATGTGTCGTCCAGAATGATCGTCCCGCCTCTTGCTGTGTCTCCCGCATACTCGTCCGCAGCCTTCTGGGTGAGTATTACTTGGAGATTCGGTTTTGTGGCCTTCGGGTAGTCTATCTCGCCCCTGGCGATGACGACTTCGGACTTCGACGCGCCGCCGCGCGCCTCTGGGCCGTAGGCCTGAGTCTGGACGGAGTTCAGACCCTCCTCCATAAGCGCGGCAGCCTGGCCGATTATAACCGCGGCTAATATGACCCCCTGCCCGCCGGAACCAGCGACTCTTATTTCATAGCGCTCGCTCATGACGTCGCCCCCTTTGCCCTTTCAATGACTTTCGCGTATCTGTTCGTGTACTCTAACGCGCCATCAATTCGGTGAAGCTCGCCAATGACTATCTTGCCAGTCAATTCCTCAGACGTCATGGCGTCGGCTTTCGCCTTCATCACGCTCGCGTCCTTGAAGAAGTTGAAGTTATCGAGCGGACGGCTTCGCTTGTTCTTGCGGCCGAACTGCGTATGGCAGTGCGTCATGATCTCGATGACAGAGAAACCGTCGTGTTCGATGCCTTTTTTTATGAGCGTCTCGCACATCTGAGGCTGCGCTATGGTCGCGCGGGCAACGAACGTCGCGCCTGCGCCTATGGCGAGCTGGCAGATATCGAAGGGCGGGTCGATGGCGCCGTAAGGGGCCGTCGACGCGAACGCGTTCTCCGGAGTAGTCGGTGACGCCTGACCGCCAGTCATGCCGTATATATTGTTGTTCATCACTATCGCACAGATGCCTATGTTCCTGCGGCAGGCGTGAATGAAGTGGTTGCCGCCAATGGCGGAGCAGTCGCCGTCGCCCATTACGTCAACGACTGTGAGCGCCGGGTTCGAGAGCTTTACGCCAGTGGCGAAGGCAAGAGATCTCCCGTGGGCTGTGTGCAGTGTGCATGTGTTGACGTATCCCGGCAGACGGCTCGAACAACCTATGCCGGAGGAGATGACTATCTCGTCCGGATCCTTGCCGAGCGCGCAAAGAGCCCTCAGCATAGCGTGCATTATGATGCCGTGACCGCAACCAGGGCACCAGATATGTGGCATGAACTGCGAGCGCAGCCATTTCATCACGTCATCACGCGGCATAATCAGGCCACCTCCTCGACGTAAGATATAATCTGTGCGGGCTTGAACAGCTCGCCATTCAGCAATGTCCTGAGATGCGTCTCGGCCTTGCCGTGAATTGCCCTGTCGATCTCCAGGAACAACTGCCCCATGTTGAGTTCTGGAACTACCACGCGTTTTATTCCAGATTCGACCACGATCTTCTCCAGTTCCTCGTCCGGGAAGGGCCAGATTGTGATAGGGCGGAAATGACCAACTTTTACGCCGCGCGAGCGCAACTCCCTCACGGCCCGAAGCGCTGGACGCGAGACGCAGCCGTATGAGACGACAAGTATATCGGCGTCGTCACAGCCCTCAGTCACGTACTCCACGACATCGCTGCGGAAACGCTCTACCTTGCGGATGATCCTCGTCACTTTTTTGTCGATATCGAGCGAGTTATTCGTTGGGAAACCCCAGTCGTTCGACGTGAGGCCCGTAACATGCCAGTGATATCCGTCGCCGAACGAGGCCATCGGCGGCACGTCGTCATCCTCGTCCGCGAGGTACGGGACAAAGGTCTCCGGTGGACACGCCGGCTTCTTTCGGTTTACGATATTGAGCGACGAAACATCCGGCGTCACAATCCTCTCCCTCATGTGCCCTACGACCTCGTCCGCCATTATCAAGACTGGCTGGCGAAAACGCTCGGACATGTTGAAGGCCTTTACTGTGAGGTCATAGCACTCCTGCACCGAGAAGGGCGAATAGGCGATTGTGGCATGATCACCATGAGTTCCCCATCGAGCCTGCATGACGTCGCCCTGCGAGACCTTCGTCGGGAGACCTGTGGAGGGACCCCCTCTCTGCACGTCCACGCAGACGAGCGGTATCTCCGCTATGTACGCGTAACCAAGCAACTCTTGTTTCAGTGAAAACCCTGGGCCGGATGTTCCGGTCATGGCCTTTCTGCCGGCTATGGAGGCTCCGATCGTGGCCGCGATGCCGCCAATCTCGTCCTCCATCTGGATGAACGCGCCCCCATACTTTGGGAGCTCCTCTGCCATCACCTCTGCTACCTCGGTGGACGGCGTGATCGGGTATCCGCCAAAGAAACGGCACCCTGCGTCGACTCCGGCCATCGCTATAGCCTTGTTGCCCTGCCAAAATTCCGCTTTCGGCATACTCAATCACGCTCCCTCACTGTTATGGCGAAATCGGGACAGATGTTGTCGCACTGATGACAGCCGATGCAGTTTTCAACCCGCACCGGCTCCGATTTTATCTGTTGGTTCAGCTCAAGCACCTTTTTGGGGCAAATGCCGACGCAAAGGCCACACCCCTTGCACCACGCCTTGTTTACAAGGACTTCGAACTGTTTTGCCAAAAAAACACCCCCCGCGATCAAATGACTCTTCCCTCATCGTTTTTTGAATGACACTGCGCTTTGGATCCTTGTCTCCGCCAGATAAATATAACAGGAGACTCAATATTCGTGTATGTGAGAATATACCGAAAAATTATAAACAAATCAATAAAACTTGAGAGAGTCAGACTTTACAGAAATTTCTCACAATTTGAGCTGCTGCTTACGTGATGCTGTGCTCGACTATGAGCTCTCCCTGTTCGAAGCGCCTGTAGTCAAGCGTAGAGAAGTCTATGTCCGGCTTCGCGCCAGTAATGCTCTGCGCCAATATCCTGCCGGTGACGGGGCCGAGCATAAAGCCGTGACCGGAATAACCAGTCGAGTGATAAAAATTCTTCACGTCCGTCTCCCCAATGATCGGCGAGCCGTCTGGCGTCATATCGTACAGCCCGGCCCAAAGTCTCACAACCCTGACGCCCTTCACGGAAGGGAGCAGCCGAACGAGTTTTTTGCTCATCTCAGCCGCGAAGCGCCAGGACGATGAGGTGTCGAAGCTCTGCTCGTGCCCGTCCGGGCTCATCCCGCAGATTATCGAGCCGTGAGGGCGTTGCTGGATGTAATAATTTCCTGAGAAGCTCATAAGCATCGGCGGACAGACGCCGGGCGCCACTGGTTCAGTTATCATGATCTCGTGCCGCTCGCCCCAGTTTGGTATGTCGACGCCTGCCATTTTCGCGACGACGTGTGAATACGCCCCGGAACAGTTTATAACGATGTCTGCGTCGATTTCGCCCTTCGTCGTGGAGACTCCGCGCACACGATCGCCCTCCACCTTTATACCAATACACTCGGTTTTTCTGTAAAAACTCACGCCGAGACGTTTTGCTGCCTCAACGTACGCGAATGTAGTCAAGAAAGGATCCGCGTGTCCGTCGCGCGCGTGGAATGTGAAACCAACGGCATCGCTCGCGTCTAGCGCCGGACATATTTCGCGGGCCTCCTCGAGCGACACGACCTTTGATTTTATCCCGAGCTTGTTTTGAAGCGCCATCGCCGTTTTTAAGGTCTCAAACTCCTCCTCGGAGTAAGCGACGAGCAAATAACCGCCCTGGTTGAGTCCTACTGGCAAGCCAAGTTCGTCGTCGAGCTGCTCGAAAATGTCTATCGCCGCGATGGCGAGACGGCAGTTCATCTCAGAACCCCACTGCGCCCTGATCCCTGCGCCGCAACTGCCGGTCGATCCGCCGCACAGGGTTCCTCTGTCGAGAATGACGACGTCCTTTACGCCCAGTTTCGCGAGGTTGTAAGCAGTTGAGGCGCCGACTATACCAGCCCCGATTATCACAACATCAGCGCGGTTCTTGCACTCCACGGATTACTCCTCCTTCCCGAACGCCAGAAGGGCTATCTTGACGGGTTTCGAAGGAGCGCGAACCGTGCCCGGATCCACTTCGTCCATCGGGATATGATGCGCGCGCGAGATCTCCCTCATAACGATATCCCTGCAGCCCCTCCCCTGACAGGGCCCCATCCCGACCCTCAATATCCTTTTCAGTTCGCTGAACGAATCATAGCCGCGTTCTATCCACTCCCTTATCTCTTCGATGGTTATCTCCTCGCAGCGACACACGACAGTTATCGATTCCTCACAGTTATTGCGCAACGCGATCCCCCCACATTGTTCCTCTCGCAAATTATTTTGTCACGTCGGCTCGCGGGCGTATGTGGCTCGAATGTGCGCCGGATCCTGACCAAAGAGCCCGAACGAGGCCATCGCCAGAGCGAGTCCTGTGGCCGGAGGCGACGGAACCATCCAAAACCCCGGTTTTCTCAGCTCTTCAAACTCCTCTGCGTCAGAGCCTATTATAACTACATTGCCGCCCGCAGTCACAAGCGAATTTATGAGCTCGGCAAAAGAGGTCGCCTCCTGGAACTCCGGTTCGAAAATTTTTCCGTCTCCCGGCGGATATATAGCCCCATAGAGACAGCCCCTTCTGGCTCGAATCGCTGGAGCGGCCCAAAAACCGGCCCCTAAAAAAGGGAATGCCATTGCGTACAGGCTGCTCACAGGGACAATCTCGACGCCGAGGGCCTCCGCGAGGGCAGCCGCATACGACAGCCCTATCCTGATGCCCGTGTAGTACCCTGGACCGGTAGTCACAGCTATGCGAGTTACGTCCCGCAGCCCGAACCCCAGCTTTGTGAGAAATGAGCCAACTGTCCCCGGCAGAAGCTCCGCCTGTGCCCTGCCGGCGTTTATATTCTCCTCCCCATAAAGCGCGCCGCTGTCGGCGAGCCCGAGGTTGAGCCATCTCCGCGAACAGTCTATTGCAAGCGTTGGCATGGCTACCCTGCCCCGACGGCGGACGCTATGTCCAAAATCTCGTCATAAGCACAGGCAAGCGCTCCAAGTGCCGTCTCTCCAAATGCGGAGAGTTCTATCGACCTCGTCTTCCCGGCGCTACGCGATATATTGACGTCCCAACGATCCGAGAGGGGAGGCGATGTCCAGCGCTCGCCCCACTCGACTAAAACGAGGTCGCCGTCTTCGATGCGCTCCTCCATCTGCATTACTATGTCCGAATCGCCGGAATAAGGCCCGGACGGCATGTCAATATCCTCGTGTCCCATGGATTCGAGTCTGTAGAGGTCGAAATGCGCCAGGGAAAATTTTCTGCCCGGAAGTCTGTGGATAAGCTCGATGTTAAACGTCGGGCTCCTCATTCCCTCAGCCCCGAGGAATGAGCCAATAGACTGAGCAAGGAGAGTCTTCCCCGCCCCGAGATCCCCGCTGAGCAGGACTAACAGCCCAGAGTAGGTTCGCTTCGCTAACGCCGCGCCAAACCTGGCCGTCTCCGTCGGCGAAAGACTCGCCTCGGCGGGGAATTTGCCCGCGACTGTAGGCCCGTTTTCCATGCGGCACACCCGGTTCATAATCGCGCAGCCCAGACTCTGGAGGCGTATCGGGGTGGGTGGGCTGCGTTGTCTCTTCTCATTTTGGCCGCCCAGAGATGTAAGACATTATCACGCAGGCGAGGCAGGTGCACACGAGCATAAGGACGGGCTGGCGAAGCGGAATATCAGGGTTCGCGATTTTTATAAACAAAAGGCACGCCCCCATTACAAAGAAGCTGAGAAACGTAAAGCGTAACCCCCTGCTATTCCGGTTGCGGCCGTTTCTCTTCTGATACCTGTCTGAATCGCGGTCGTCCTCTTCGGAGTACGAGCGCCTTTTTCTATCCAGTCTCTTATATAACATCGTTAATCTCCCAGCTTTATCTTCCCAACCAGCTCTCGCGCCAAAAGCCCGCCTGAGCTGCCGTGCGCGACGCCGGACGCGCCGTGCACTACCGCGCCCAGCGTCGCAGCGTCAACGCAGGACAGACCGAACGCGAGGAACGCCCCTATCACTCCTGAGAGAACGTCGCCAGACCCTGGAATCGCTAGAGATGGCCCACCCTCGAGAATCACCCTCTTATCGGCGCCGCTGCACACAAGGGTGTGGGGACCCTTCAGGAGTACAGTCCCAAATTTTCCCGCCAGTTCGACGCAGGAAGAGAGGCGGCTGCCGGCAACTTTTTTAACGCTCGAACCCAGAAGATGCGCGGCCTCGCCCTCATGCGGAGTTATGACCACGCTGCCCTTCCTGTGCCCGAGGTTCGCGTTTTTCTCGATATTCGCCACGTGGCGGAGGGCATCCGCGTCGATTAAGATCGGCTTTTTCCACTCCTTGCATAGCCAGCCCGTAACCATCTCCGTCTCGAGCGTTCTGCCAAAACCGGGGCCCAGAACCAGAGCGTCGCACTTCTCGAACCAGGGAGACACTGTCTTCTCGAAAGCCTTAAAGCGAACGAAACCGTCCTTTGACGGCAAGGGAATGAATATAGCCTCCGGCAGGAGCGCCGAGGCCTGTGGAACTATGAAATCTGGAACGGCGAGAAAAACGAGGCCGCAACCTGCGCGCAGGGCGCCTAAGGCCGAAAGGACAGGCGCACCCCTGAAATTATCCGAGCCGCCCACTATCATCAGAGCGCCCCGACCGCTCTTGTGGACGTCCTCAGGGATCTTCGGCCTCAGCTTCGGGACGTCGGACGAGTCGTAACCAACCAGTTCGCACCCGCCCAGCACCAATTCAGGCGCGGCGCCGATGGCGCAGACCTCAACCTCTCCGCTGTGCAGACAGCCCGGAGATACGGCAAGACCGACCTTCTCGGCCAGAAACGTAAGCGTGGCTTCCGCGTGGAGCGCCGAGCCGTATGTCTCGCCTGTATCGGGGTCGACGCCGCTTGGAACGTCCAGAGACACTACCCTGAGCTCGTCCGGGCAGAGTCCTATGATCCTCACAACTTCGCCTCTCGGCGCGCCGCTCGAACCGGTTCCAAGAAGCGCGTCCACCACGACGTCGGCGCTTTTTATAAGCGCCGCGATATCATCGTCGCGCAAATCACTGGAGCAGAGACACCTGACGCCTGAGTTCATCGCCGCGACCGCAGCGGTTGCGGCGGCGTCCTTATATCTGTCAAAACTCGATGTGGAGAGAACTGTGGGAGTCCTCTCCCACAGAGCGAGATGCCTCGCGACGACAAAACCATCTCCGCCGTTGTTGCCCGACCCGCAGAGGACGAGAAAATTACGCTCGCAGGGGCGGCGCCTGATCAGTGCCTCGGCGGCGCTCCGTCCGGCGTTCTCCATCAGGACGATCCCCGGTATCCCCAGTTTCTCAGAGGCCGCACGATCCGCCTCCCTGACGCTCGAACCCGCATAGAATTTTTTCATCTATCTTCTCCCATCAGGCGCCCCTTGTTTCACAGGGTAGTCCCTTGCTTTATTTTATGACTCCAGGACTACAAACGCGAGGGCATAATCGCCCTCATGCGTCAGCGAGAGCCAATACTTTTTTATGCCGAGCTCGTCAAACTTTTCAAGCAGCGATCCGCAACAGACTATAAGCGGGCCCGAGTCAGTCCGCCTCACCATGGAGTTTGACAGCCCGATGCCAAACAAGCCGAGGCCGGAGGCCTTGGCGATCGCCTCCTTCGCGGCGAAAGCCGCCGCGAAGTGCTCCGCCGGGCTGCCCTTTGAGCGGGCGTATTCGATCTCCTCCGGCGAAAAAATTTTCTCGACGAAGTGATCGTTCGCAATCGCTCTCTCCATCCTGGAAATCCTGCAAAGATCCGTCCCTACCCCAAGAATCATTCCGATTTCCCGCGCACTCTCCTGAGTCGGGCGGCGTCAGTCGTCCTCCGGATAGGAGGACTCTGGCTCCTCGATCCCGCCAATGTCGAGGGCTATCGCCCCCTCCTCCAGCAGACTCTCCACCTGACCGTCCTCGCCAAAGATCGAGGGCGAGGTCTCTTCAGCTGAGGGGAGTATGAGACCATTGAGCTCGGCTACCTTCGCCATCACGTCCTTTTTTATCTCATCCATCAACTCGGGGCGCTCGTCCAGCAGCTCCGCTGTCGCCTCTTTGCCCTGAGCCAGAGTCTCGCCCTTGTAGGCTATCCACGAACCCTTTCTTTTCGCAACGTTCATGTCGAGCGCCATGTCGAGCACAGCCATTCCCTTCGGCACGCCCTTGCCGTATATGAGGGTCGTATGAGCCGTTCGGAAGGGGGGGGCCTGCTTGTTTTTCGTCACCTTGATCTTGAGCTCGTGCCCTATCGGAGTGTCGCCCTGGCGAAGCGTCTCGGCCCGCCGCACCTCTATGCGCACGGAGCTGTAGAACTTGAGCGCCCTGCCGCCCGTCGTCGTTTCAGTCGGGCCGTTTGCGTAACCGGTGTTTATGACTGACCTGAGCTGGTTTATGAAAACCAGCGTCGTGCGGCTTTTCGAAATTACCGACGTGAGCCGCCTTAGCGCGTAAGACATGAGGCGAGCGTGAAGGCCGACGCTTTTGTTCGGGCCGTCCTCTATCTTGCCGTCTATCTCACCCTGCGGCGTCAGCGCCGCCACAGAGTCCACGACGATCAGGTCAACGGCGCCGCTCCGAACGAGCGAATCTATTATGAAAAACGCCTGTTCCCCGCTATCTGGCTGCGAGATGTACATGCTGCTCGTGTCCACGCCGATCGCGGCGGCCAAACCAGGATCGAGCGCGTGTTCGGCGTCAATGAAAGCTGTCACTCCTCCAGCCCTCTGTGCCTCTGCGATGATGTGCAGCGCTATCGTCGTTTTTCCGCCGCCCTCGGGGCCGTACAGCTCGACAACACGCCCCCTCGGCACGCCCCCTATGCCGAGGGCCACGTCAAGCGGCAACACTCCCGTCGAGATGACCTCTATGTTCATGTTCGTCCGCTCTCCCATCCTCATGATGGCCCCGTCTCCGAATTTCTGCTTTATATCGGTTATAGCCTTCTCCAGTACTTCGCTTTTTGTGTAAGTCTCTCTCTTTTTGGCCAATTGTAAACGCCTCCCGTTTTTTATAATTTCGTTAAAATATCATCTGCCCGGCCAACGCAACAGAGCCCCCTTATCAGGAGCCTAAGCGCGGTTCGAACGGCACAGAGCCGGACGATCTCTCGGCGTACCGGGTAGAAGCCCCTCTGAACGATCGTCATCTCGTCCATCGCGAGGCCAAACCATACTGTCCCTACAGGTTTAAAAAGAAGGCCGCCGCCTGGCCCGGCTATCCCGGTCACACTCACGGCGAGACGCGTCCCAAAAAGGAGAATCGCACCGCGCGCCATCTGCGCCGCGCACTGCCCGCTAACTGCGCCGTATCTTTCGAGCGTCTCCCGTCTCACCGAGAGTTTTTCCGCCTTGTCCTCGCTGCAATATGTCACGACGCTTCCCGGAAAAGAAGCCGACGCTCCTGGGACAGAAACGACTGACGCCGCGACCAGCCCGCCGGTGCACGACTCGGCGAATGTAAAAAGCCGCTCGTTTCCCATAGCGGCGCCCATTTCAACAGCCGTCCGGGCCAGAGTACTGATCTCGTCGGAGACGAGGCGCGAGCGTTTCACCGCCCCACCCTCGAAAGGAGACCTATCAGCCCAAGACGATCCGCGACGAGCAGCCATGATATTAGGCGCAAAATCAGGTTCACAATGAGACCGCCGCAGATGTCGTCCGCCATTATCCCAATTCCTCCCGGCAGTCTCTCCATCGTTCCCACTGGAAACGGCTTCACTATATCTATCACCCTGAACAGAAAAAACGCCATGACTGCGTTTGTCATGGTCGTCTCCAGGAAAACCATCGACGTCCAATACCCAACTACCTCGTCAATAACCACGTCCCGAGGGTCCTCCACTCCCCTCTCCTTCGCGTATCTGTCCGACGCGATGCCGCCGACCGCAATAACGGCGAGCAGTATAAGCGGATGCACGCCACCAGCCATGACTAATATAAAAAAAGAGACCGCCGTGCCAAGCGTACCGGGCATCTTTCCAACACCGCCCAAACCGGCCAGGGTGGCTGTGATTCCGTACCACGACCTCTTTATCTTCAACGAAGAACCTCCGCCGCGATCATATCGTGCTCAGTGACGTCCGTCACGATCGCCCTTATGCGTTCTCCTACGCGCAGGTCGCTCCTCGCGCCCTGTATCTCGATAAGTCCGTCAACCTCCGGCGCCTCGCGAAACGAACGCCCCTCCGCCAGCCCTTCGAGGGGAGCAGAGTCTATGAGGACGTCAATCTCGCGTCCGAGATACAGGCTCTGCCTCGCGAGCGACACCTCCTCCTGAACGGACATCAGGCGTCCAAGGCGCGACTTTTTTGTCCTCTCCGTCACCTGGTCTGGCATCTTCGCGGCTGGCGTCCCGTCCTCCGGAGAAAAGGCAAACGCGCCGACTCTGTCCAGCTCGGCTTCTCTCAGGAAGCGCAACAGGATCTCAAAGTCCTCCCTTTTTTCACCCGGAAAGCCGACCATACATGTCGTCCTGAGCGCAAAGTCCGGGCGAATCTCCCTAGCCTTCTTGAATAGTTCGAGAAGCGACTCGTAGGTCTCCCCCCTGTTCATGAGAGAAAGCACTCTGTCGCTCGCGTGCTGTATTGGCATATCCAGATATGGCAATACCAGCCTTCCGGACGCCACCCTCTCTAGAAGCTTCACTCCGACTCCAGAGGGTTGAAGGTATAGCAGCCTGAGCCAGACGTCGCTGGGCAGAGAGGTCTCAAGGGCGTCGAGCAGCTTAATCAGGGCGTCATTGATCCCCAGATCCGCGCCGTACGCAGTCAAGTCCTGACCGACAAGACATATCTCAGAGGCCCCTCTGGAGACGAGCCCCTCTGCCTCGGATACGAGATCGACAAGAGGAACGCTTCGAAGCGAACCGCGAATTGACGGAATAATGCAGTATGAACATCTTTTGTCACATCCCTCCGAAATCTTCAGGTATGCAAGGTGAGACGGAGACGCGGGAAGCAACATACGCCCTGGCGTGTCGGCTCTCTCCGGCGCTGCGCCGACGGCGCTGAGAATGCCGTCGTAATCCTCGCTTTTTACCCAGCAGTCAACCTCGGGGATGTTTTTCGCAAGCTCTTCCGCGCCGTATCTGTTGATCAGGCAGCCGACTACGGCGATACGCTTCGTGCGACCGGCCGCCTTCATGCCAGCGAGGTCGAGTATAACGTCGATATTCTCCTCGACGGCCGACCTTATAAAACCGCACGTGTTGACGAGACAGATTTCAGCCCCATCCGCCTCCGCAGCTATCTCATAACCGGCGCCGCGCAGAAACCCCGCGATTCTCTCGCTGTCCACTCCGTTTTTCGCGCAACCGAGGCTCAGACAATATACGCTTTTTTCTTTTATCGCTTGTCTCATGTCACTGAGCGGCTCGCCCGCCATCGCCAATGCCGGAAGAGCTTCCAGACGTCACCCTGACGCTGCCGTCCGGGAAAAACGTAAGGGCAAGCGGGCCATTTCCGTCGCCGACGTTTTGATATTTCGTACCCCTCCACGTCACGTCGGCCGCGCTGCCAACGCTCAGGCTCACGTCCGTCTCGGACGTTACTCTGTACCTTCGCGACTCGCCCGGAGTGAGGTTCCTCATAGTCACATTCCTGCCGCCCTGCCTGACCACGAGCCTCGTATTTTCGCCCCTTATCTCGATAAACAGTTCGTCCTTCGGACTGTTCTGGGATGCCGGAACCGGGGACGCGATGACCATATCGAGGGAGTCCCCTCCCATCCATGAGAGGCCCGCCGGTGTTCGGGGCATAGCAAAGTCGGATGAAATATCCGCGCTCCTCAAACTGGGAAGAGGGTTTGACGCCTCGTCGGCCGATATAGCCGGCAGGAAAAGCGGCAGAAATGAATCGCCCCCGTCCAGAGCTTCGCGCGACACTATAACGTTCTGCGACCTCTCGCTGTCTTGAACCCTAAGGAAAAATCCTCTTTCGAATTCGCCAGGGGTTCGTTGCTGGCTCCAGAGCAAAAATGCCGCGCCGAAAACCGCTATAACGAGTATCACATACACCCATATCATAGAGGATCGCCTGAACATCGGCGTCGGTTGAGTTATGTCGATAACCGGCTCCCGCGTCTCCCCGCCGGCGGCCGTCGTTGTATCGGACGGCGGCAGGCTGTGGCTGTACTTTCGCCATAGGTCGTCCGCCATCAGGTACTCGCAGTATGTTTTGATAAAACCCCTCGTGTAGACGGGCGCGGCGAGATTTTCAACGCTCCCGTCCTCTATTGCCTGCAACAGGTGGGGCCTGACGCGAGTCGCGTTGGCTACGTCGTCATATGAGAGGCGCTGTGCCTCCCGAAGCGCTCGAAGCTGGGCGCCGAGCCTCGTCAAATCGGCTGTATTGTCATCCAGTATTTCCGGGGAGCGGCCACTCATAAATCACACCCCATGTCTGTCGGTTATTTTTTTCCTTATCGCGCCAACCGCTGACGCCGGATCGTCGGCGCCAAAGATGGCGTTCCCCGCGACAAGCACGTCGCAGCCAGATGATACGAGAGACGGCGCGTTTTCAGCCTTCACTCCTCCATCAACCTCGATGAGATAGTCAAGGGAGTGAACGACCCTGAATCGAACAAGTTCCTTGAGCTTCGTCAAAACCTCCGGTATGAGTTTTTGTCCGCCATAGCCCGGGTTCACTGTCATCACTAAGACAAGGTCTACGAACGGCAAAAGCGGCTCGACGAGCGATACAGGCGTGGCAGGGTTCAGCGCTATCCCCGGACGAATGCCGGCCGACCTGATTATTTGTGCAACCCTGTGCCCGTGGTTCGTCGCCTCTATCTGTGTCGTGATGACGTCAGGGCCGGCGTCGGCGAACATGCCAATGAAGTTTTCGGCCGGCGCCGCCATGATATGGACGTCTATGAAGGATTTTGGAAACCATGTTCGAAGCGACCGAAGAACCCCCGGCCCGAACGACATGTTTGTGACGAAATGACCGTCCATAACGTCGACGTGAATCCAATCCACACTGTCTCCGAGCGCTTTTATATCATCGCCGAGCGTCATCTGATTCGCGTTGAGTATCGATGAGGCGAGGAGAAAATCCCTGTCGCCCTTCAGGTCACTGATAACGCCCATTAGTCATAACGCTCCTGCCAGACCAATTCGCCCCCGAGCTGTACAGTGACGTTCGCGTTGCCGCTGTATGGCGCGTCGATCGTTAAATACTCGCCTCCGTTTGTCTGCTGTTCTTTCAGGACTCTCCGACCCAGATCATCGGCTATCTCTATTTTAAGCGGCAGCGATCTGGAAAGAGGAGGAACCTGATAGCGTATCTTCGCGGTCTTGCCTGTGGCTTGAACAGGCTGGTAGAGCGGAACCAGCGGAGGCGGGGGCACCGGCGGCTCCGGAATGACAGGGACGGTAGTGCCGCCCTGCGGCGCCATCCCTGTATCGTCGACCGGACGCACATCCGGGATCTGCTCCTGTCTGGGCTGCGGTGTAGTTTCGATAACTCCGGCAGAGCCGCTCGAACCTCCGGGCGCCGCATCTCCCCCGGCAGAGACCGTCGGAGTCTTCGCCACTGACAAAACAAGCGAGGCGCCGAATTGAACCCTCGCGCCGGCTCTGGGCTGGGTTCGCACTACGCTCCCGGCGGGAAATAAATTAGTCTCCAAGTATTCAACCCGAGAGACCGAGAGGTCGCTCTGTTTCACGATCTGCCTCGCGAGGCTCTCATCCTGCCCTTTGAGATCCGGAACCTGCACCGTCTCAGCGCGGCCTGCCTCCCCCTCGCTCACAAGAAGCTCTACCATTCTGCTGCTGATGACGCCTGCTGGAGATGCCGGGTTTTGAGCTATTATCGTGCCGGCTGGTTTGAGCTGGTCAGGGACGCGCAGGACGCTGCCGATTTTCAGTCCGGCGGTATCGAGGGCTTTTACCCCCTCTGCGAACTCCATCCCCCTGACGTCAGGAACCTGTATCATGGTTCCTCCTCTGCTCGACTTGAGGTTGACTATTCCGCCTCTCGCAATGCTCGTGCCCTCTGGTATGTCCTGGGCTACCACTGTGCCCTGAGGCTGCTCGGAGTTGACCTGGTCGAGGCGCGCCGAAAGGCCAAGGCTCTGGAGCTTGTCTGCGGCCTCGATAAATTGGAGCCCTACAAGGGGTGGGACTGTCACATCCTTGTCCTCCACGAATATCAGCTTTATGGCTACAAGCCCGGAGCCGACCAAAACAACGAGAGCTATTAAAATTCCCCACCTGAAGAGCCTGTTCACATACATACCTCCCAGCTCCCGGCCACTTCGACCGGCGTTTCCCACGTTTTGCGAATGAATAAAACCGTCACTACGGTTATTTTTTCCTGAACATCACCGCGTAAAAACCATCGACCCATGGAGACTCCGGAAAAACCACGGTTCCGTAGGGCTTGCCCTTTCTCTGAAACGACTGAAACGCCGATGAGAGATGCCTGTATCTCGTAGGCAACTCTACCAGATCCCCTCTCGACGCAAGAACGCCTCCTACTGTCTTTTCGTTCTCCTCCCTGAATATGCTGCATGTGCAGTACATAATCACGCCGCCAGCGGGCAACATGTCCGCGGCCCTGGAGAAAAGCCTCGTTTGAAGCTCTGCCGCCTTTTTTAGCTTGATCGGCGACATTCTCCACTTGCCCTCCGGATGCCGTCCCCACGTCCCGCTGCCTGAGCAAGGCGCGTCAAGAAGGATCGCGCTCGGACGCTCCATCGGCGAAAGGCGCAACGCGTCACCGCACACAAACTCGGCGCGTTCCTCGACTCCTAGCCTTGCCAAATCCCGTCCTGCTGATTTCAGCCGAGCGGACGAGATGTCCCACGCCTCTACCCGCGCGTCCGGGCTGTAAGAAAGAATGTGCCCTGATTTAACGCCCCTGCCTGCGCACATATCGAGCAACCTCCCGCCCTGCCAGTGGGAAAGCAAGCTCTCCACTGCCCACATCGACGACTCTCCCTGCGGCGTGACCAGTCCGTTCGCGTATCCTGGCAGATCCGGCGGATATGGGTTCGACTCTATCCTGATGGAGGACTCGAACAGCTCGGACGGGCGAGAGAGCGCATTGCCGTAATCGCTCGTCCATGCCTCCCTGTCGAGATTAGGGGACGTCCGCAGCGAAAGATAAACAGGCTCGTTCTCGAGCTGGAGCAGTCGTTTCGCTTCTTTCATCCCCCACTCTTTGCTCCACACGGACGCCGCCCATCCTGGGACTCCCAGAGCGAGAGCCTGATCCTGCAGGGTCGGCGCCTCCAGCAGGGAGGCGATATAAGCCGGCGCTTTCTCCATCACCGTATGAAGCACTGCGTTCACGAGCCTGGACTCTCTCATCCCGCGAGACTCGCCGGAATCGTCCTTTATAGATTTCACGCGCTGCACGAGAGCATTCACGAGAACCCCTGGCTTAAAGTGCTCCAGCTCCAGCACCCCGGCGATTCCGGGGGTCATCACTGAGAGCGTCGTTGGATGCAGAGAGTTTAGGGGCCGTTTGCAGTACTTTGCAAGAAGATGCCTCCAAAGGCCCATCCTTCTCAGCGTGACGTAGACAAGCGTGGCCGTCAGCTTTCGATCCGGCGGCGATACTTCGTTCCACACCCTCCTCAGGGACTCAGCGGCGAAAGCCCCTTTCTCTACCTCATCGAGAACCAGAAGCGCTCCCTCAATACCTCTCATGGGGTTTTGCCTCCCGGGCAAAAAATAGGGCGGCTCTCCATCGCCACCCGTAAAGTCTAACCAGAGATTTGATAATGCACAAGTGCTTTTTTAATTACGTCTGCCCTGCGATCTCATCACGAGCCACAACAAATTCATGATCGCCACAAGCGTCGCTGCGACGTATGTCATCGCGGCAGCGTTTAACACGTTTTTTGCGCCTACGATCTCGCCCTGCGTCAGCGTCCCAGCGCCTCTGAGCGCCTTGAGGGCTCTCGCGGACGCGTCGAACTCGACGGGCAGGGTTATGAGGTGAAACAGAACAACGCCCGAGAACAGAAATATACCTATATTGACGAGCGGCCCAAGGCCCATAAAGAGCCCTATTAAAAACAGCGGTATCGCTGCCGTAGAACCGATGCTAGCGACCGGGACAAATGTGTTGCGGATGCTCAAGGGGATGTAGCCCTCCTTGTCCTGCATCGCGTGGCCAACCTCATGGGCGGCGACCCCGATCGCCGCTATGCTCGAACTGCCGCCAACCGAGTCCGAGAGTCTCAGCACCTTTCCCCTTGGATCGTAATGATCAGTGAGCTCCCCTGAAACGCGCTCTATTCTCACTCTCTGCAAGCCAAATTTATCGAGCAGCATACGCGAAACCGCGCCGGCATCAAGACCCCTCGAAGCGCGAACCGCGCTGTATTTCGCGAAAGATGTCTTTACCTTCATCTGCGCAAAAAGCGCAAGAAGAATGGCTGGCAAGACAAGAACCATATACAATGGATCCATCATAAACATATCGGTAACCACCTTCCCTTTAAAATATTATAACAAAATTCCGCGCGTCCGTAACGGCGAAAGGCGCATTAAGGGCTGATTTATTTCCGCTGTCCGCAGCGCTCTCGCGGCTATCGACTCCAGTCAAGTTTTTCGGGATAATTCACCCTCCAGAGGAACAGGCCGGTCGGCGGCAGGGTTGCGGCGCTCGCTGTGCGGTCGAAATTACCGGTGAGCAGGTTGGCGAGCCAGGCCTCGTCCCGGCGGCCTGCCGCGATTTCAAGAAGATTGCCAACCATTATTCGAACCATGTTCGTGAGAAACGATTTCGACTTGACCCTGAAGACCAGCAGACGGCCACGCCGTATCAGTCTAGAACTGTCGACCGTGCGAAGCGTCTCCTCCGGACAGTCCTCCTTCCGGCAGAATGCGCGAAAATCGTGCGCCCCCTTCAGCATGAGGGCCGCTTCGGCGGCCCTCCCCCAGTCGAAACGCTCTCCAGGCCTCCAGAGGACGTATGGCCTTATGTGCGGGTAGCAGACGGACGCGTTCCAGATAAAATATCGATATTCGCGCGAGATTGCGCTCTTCCTCGCGTGAAATTCAGGAAGCGTCTCCGAAGCCCTCATTACGGAAACATGCGGCGGCAGTTTTGCGTTCAGGGCGAGAACCAGTCGCCTCGGGGGCCAGGGTTTTGAAAGCTTGGCGGTCGCCACCTGCGCGCGCGCGTGAACCCCCGCGTCTGTGCGCCCGGCGCCGACCGCCCTCGTGCCGCACGACTCGCCGAGCCCCGCAAGCGCGATTTCGATAGCGTCCTGTACGCCGCTCCCGTCGGGCTGCGACTGCCAGCCGCCGAAATTTCCGCCGTCGTAGGATATCTCGAGCGCGTAGTGAAATTGGGGAGACCCTCCAATGTTCACCGGATTAAAAACCTCAAAAAACGACGATCGAGCGCGACGAGCGCGGAAATAAAAGCGAAAAGGATTATCAATGCCGCACTGTCGCTACGGCGCCAGACCAACGGGCACATGCGAGTCCTCGGGCGTCCAGGAACGTAGCAGCGCGACTCCATCGCGACTGCAAGATTCTCCGCCCTCTGGAAAACGAGCACGAAGAGCGGTATCAGGATTGGGATGAAACTCCTGGCGCGCTTCAACAGGCCTCCGCTCTCGAAATCGGCGCCCCTGGATATCTGAGCCTTAAGTATCCTGTCGGTCTCCTCGAAGAGTGTCGGTATGAAGCGAAGCGCTATTGTCATCATCACAGCCATCTCGGACGCGGGAAAGCCGAGCGCGGCAAGCGGCGATAGCAGCCTCTCCAACCCGTCGGAGAAAGACATGGGGCTCGTCGTCATCATGAGCAGGGCGGCAAAAACGACGAGGAAAAAGAGCCTCATGCCCATCCGAATCGACAAAATCAAGCCTTCCTCAGTTATTTTCAGGAAACCGGCGCGGAATATCTCGTGTCCTGGCGTCCAGAAGATGTTTAGCAAAATCGTTATCAGAGCGAGGAAAAGAACGGGCCGCGCCGAGCGAAGCACGAGTCCGAGTCGTATTTGGGAGAGGAGGGAGATAGCGACTAAAAGCGCCCCCCAGAGGGCAAAATCCGGCGGACTGCTAGCCAGAAAAAGTCCGGTCAAGAGAAGGAACGTGCAGATTATCTTGCACCTCGGGTCGAGACCATGCACGAACGACTCGCCGGGTATAAACTGGCCGAGTGAAATACCGCTCAAGAGCCGCATGGTTTTCTCGCGGCCTCCAGAACGTCGATTATCCCCTCGAGACCACTCGTCAACCCTATCGTAAGGCCTCGCCCGGCCAGGCCGGCTGAAAATCGTACGAGCGGCGGCAATATAAGCCCGTGAACCGGGTTATCGAGCAGATAACGCGCTATTTCCTCAGGGGCGCCGACGGCAATCCCCCTGCCTTGCTCGAGCACAAGTATCCTGTCGCTGAACTCGAACGCGGACTGTAGGTCGTGCGTCGCCTGGACGACTGCGAGTCCGGCGGAGCGGAGCTCTCCGAGCAGTTCGACGAGCTCCCTTATGCCGGTCGCGTCGAGCCCGGCTGTAGGCTCGTCCAGAACGAGATAGTCAGGTTTCATGGACAATATCGACGCGAGGGCAACTCGTCGTCTCTGGCCGCCTGAGAGAGCGAAAGGGTTAGATTCGAGCAGACCATCGTCGAGGCCGACGGATCTGGCAGCCTCCATAACGCGCGCTTGAAGCTCGTCGCCCTTCACCCCCCAGTTTGACGGGGCAAAGGCTATCTCATCACGCACGGTCTCGGAGAAAAACTGCTGCTCAGGGTATTGGAAGACGAGGCCGACCTTCCTTCGCAGTTCACGCAGGTTTTTTGTCTTCGGTTCCACCGGGACGCCGTCGATCTCGACAAGACCGCTCTGTGGGATCAGGACGGCGTTCATATGCTGCGAAAGCGTGGATTTTCCGCTGCCTGTGTGACCGACTATCGAGATCCATTCGCCGCGCTCTATCGTGAGGGAGACGTCGTGAAGCGCCATCGTCTCGGCCGGCGTGCCTGTATTGTACGAATAACAGAGGCGTTCTATCTTTATAGACATAACGCGTCCAGCATCGATCCAACGTCTGGAGACGTTCCAGCAGGGAGCAAACCGCGTTCGAGGAGCTCCCTGAAAAGCGCGAACGCTGGCGGTTCCTCAAAGCTCCACCTCCTGTACTCTCCTCTGAAAAATTCATTTGGGGCGCCGTCCCAGGCTGCGCGCCCGGCATCGAGGACAACGAGACGATCCGCGCCGATGGTCTCCTCCATCCTGTGAGTGATCTGGACGATCGTCATTCCGCGCTCTTTCAGGCCATTCAGACACGACAGAAACGACTCTCGGCCTTCCGGATCCAGCATTGAAGCTGATTCGTCGAGTATGAGAGCCTCGGGTTCGAGCGCAAGGGCGCCAGCGAGAGCGAGTCGCTGTTTTTGACCGCCAGAGAGCGAAAAAACGCCCCTCCTGCGCTCATCCGAGAGGCCAACGGCTTCGATGGCGAAGTCCACGCGGCGTTTTATCTCCTCATGCGGCAAAGCGAGGTTCTCTGGGCCAAACGCCACGTCCTCCTCTACTATAGAAGCGACTATCTGATCCTCTGGGTTCTGGAAAACAAGGGCGACCGAGCGCCTTATCTCTGCGGTCGACAAACCGTCTCTTGTGTTCTCGCCCAAGACAAAACAATCGCCCTGCGTCGGGGTCAGCAGGGCGTTGCAAATTTTCGCCAGAGTCGATTTGCCCGAACCGTTCGCCCCGACTAGGGCCACCCATTCCCCTACCGAGACCTCCAGATCGACCCCGTCAAGCGCGCAAGATTCAGCGCCAGGGTAACGAAACACGACGCCCCGGAGGGAGAAGATGGAACCCATTTCGTTTATTCTACCAGCTCGATGACCGCCATCGGAGAGGCGTCCCCTACTTTGCTGCCGAGCTTAACGATCCTGGTGTAACCGCCATGTCTGTCCGCGAAACGCGGCGCGATATCGTCGAAAAGAGTAGTTACCGCAACCTTGTGTGGCATACGCGCTATGACAATGCGGCGATCCGTGAGCGCGCCGGACTTTGCCTTCGTTATAAGCTTTTCCGCAACCCTACGGAGTTCCTTCGCTCTCGTCACCGTAGTTATTATGCTTCCCTCGATGAAAAGGCTCGCCGCTAGGTTGCCGAGCATCGCTCTCCTGTGAGAGCCATAGCGTCCAAGACGCCTTAGATTGATACGATGTCTCATCAGAGATTACACCTCTGCTTTCGTCTGATAATTAAAATTATTTATAGAAACGATCTTCTTCCGGATCGTCTTCGAC
The DNA here is from genome assembly GCA_031289775.1 of Synergistaceae bacterium. GTDB lineage: Bacteria > Synergistota > Synergistia > Synergistales > Synergistaceae > JAITOY01. The sequence continues at coordinate 9,225 of JAITOY010000037.1, read as the reverse complement.
CTCGCCAGAAAGTGTGAGGTCGAATTTAGTCAGCTTTTCCTCTATCTCCCTGAGCGATATCTTGCCAAGGTTGCGGATTTTCAGGAGATCCCCCCGGGAACGCGATACAAGTTCCCCAATATAGTGCACCCCGCCGCGCATGAGACAGTTCTCGCTACGCACAGACAGTTCAAGATCGCGAACAGGCCTCCCGTATGCCGGATTATCCCCAAGCTTCAGGAAGTTCTTCGCGGCCGCGTCGCCGCCGGGTTTATCCTGCGACTTCGACTGGTCATGAGTCTTAATCTCGGAGAGCGCCTCCGCCTCATCGGGGGAGATAGCCACCGCAATATTCATAAAATAGTCCCTCAGGATAATCGAGGCCTGATATATGGCTTCTTCGGGACTGACAACGCCATTTGTCCATATCTCGAGGACGAGGCTGTCGTAGTCGGTTCTTTGCCCGAGACGCTTGTCCTGTACCTCATACTTTACCCTCTGGGCAGGCGAAAAGATCGCGTCGACCAGGAGGGCGTCCACCGGCAGGTATACGGGCCGCGGACGATCGAGGGACGCGTAGCCTGTACCGGATTCCACGTAGAAATCCATTGAGAGTTTAGCGCCGCTCTCGAGATGGCAAATCACAGCGTCGGGGTCGGGAAACTCGATCTCGCTGTCGGGCTGTATGTCGGATGCCGTCACAACGCCTGGACCTTCGGTCTCGAGGTGCAGTATGCGGAACTCTGAGGAATAGGATCTGACTGGAACATGCTTAATGTTCATAAGCAGTTCTATCATGTCCTCTTTTACGCCCGGAACAGTCGTGAACTCGTGCAAAATCCCGTCGACGCGTATTGCCGTAATTGCCGCGCCAGATATTGATGACAGGAGAACCCTCCGGAGGGAGTTGCCCAACGTTACTCCATATCCCCGCTCGAGGGGCTCTATGACAACTCTGCCGTATGAAGAGGTGCTTTCCTCTACGATTATCTCATAGCGGGCGTGTTCCAAATTTCTCCCACCTTTCAATGTACGTCGAAACGTTTAATTCGCATATATGTAGCTCACCCGGTTTATTTTTATACGCGGCGCCTCTTCGGAGGACGACAACCGTTGTGAGGTATTGGGGTGGCGTCCTGTATGATGTTGACCTGAAGGCCGGCCGCCTGGAGTGAACGGATTGCCGACTCCCTTCCCGGGCCAGGGCCTTTCACTACGACGTCGATCTCAACCACTCCGTGATCCTGCGCCATTTTGGCCGCCTGCGCCGCGGACATCTGCGCGGCGTAAGGCGTGGATTTTCGCGTCCCCTTGAAACCGACGTTTCCGCCGGACGCCCACGAAAGCGCGTTGCCCTGTTTGTCTGTAAGCGTTACTATCGTATTGTTGAACGTCGAATATATATGAGCGACGCCATAAGATACATGCTTCTTTTCTTTCTTTTTGCCTCTTCGCTGAACTCGTTTTGCCACCGTTTATTCCCTCCTCGTCATCACTTGCGCCCGGTTACTTGGTGACCTTCTTTTTGCCGGCAACCGTGCGCTTTGGACCTTTGCGCGTGCGCGCGTTTGTCTTCGTGTGCTGCCCCCGCACCGGCAATCCGAGACGATGGCGAAGGCCCCTGTAACAGCCAATATCCATAAGGCGCTTGATGTTCATGCTTATATCCCTGCGGAGGTCGCCTTCGACTTTGTAATTGTTCTCAAGTTCAGCGCGAAGTTTCTGAGCCTCGTCGTCAGTCAGATTCTTGACCCTTGTGTCTGGGCTGACCCCTGTAGAGACCAATATTTTTTTAGAGCTCGACAGACCTATCCCGAAAATATACGTCAGCCCGATCTCTATCCTCTTCTCTCTTGGAAGATCGACTCCTGCGATACGTGCCATACCACTTTACCTCCTGGCGCCCTGGCGCTGTTTGTGTCTCGGGTTCCTGCTGCAGATCACGCGTACGACTCCGTGTCGCTTTATAATCCTGCAATATTCACAAATAGTCTTGACCGACGGCCTTACCTTCATTTCGTGAAAAGCCTCCTTTGTCCTTATGTGCGTTATTTATACCTGTATACGATCCTGCCCCTCGTTAGGTCGTAAGGAGTAAGCTGGATCAACACACGATCCCCGGGCAGTATCCTGATAAAGTGCATCCTCATTTTGCCCGATACATGAGCGAGGATCTTGTGCCCGTTCTCCAGCTCCACCCTGAACATCGCGTTCGGCAGGGGCTCCACTACTTTTCCCTTGACCTCAATGACGTCGTCCTTGGCCATACGATACACCCAACCTCCTCAAGAACAGCTGTGCTTTTAATCTTCACGACGCGAAAGGATTTTACACAACCACCCGTCGTCGAGAGCTTTTCCCTCCGCAAGCCGCGAGGCAACTTCCGTCGAAATCAAGTCCGTCGCCTCAACGTGGCGCGAACTTTTCCGTTTGGGCCTTTTCGCCGATATTTTAATCCCATCGGCGATGAGGATTTTACCATCTTTTTTTTCTATTCCTACGACCACACAAACGGAACCCGCGTGCTTGCCGCGTTTCACCGCTACTAAGCTGCCTAAGGGGAAAAGTCTGTCATCGCCGCAACTCATTCCCATGGCGTCAGGATCTCGGAACCTTCCTCTGTCACGAGGATAGTGTGCTCGAAATGAGCAGCGTCCGAGCCGTCGCAAGTTACTACGGTCCAACCGTTTTTCAGGCTTTTTACCTTTTCCTTGCCGTTCATGACCATCGGCTCAATACAGAAAGTCAGTCCCGCTCTGAGAGTCAGACCGCTTCCCGCCCTTCCGTGGTTTGGAACCTGCGGCGCCTCGTGAAGCTTTCGCCCTATGCCGTGCCCCGCATAATCACGAACCAGCCCACAACCCCGAGACATCGTCCACGCCTCTATGGCGTGGCCGATGTCTCCAATAGTCTTGCCTGGCGTCACCTGGCCTATACCAGCATGCAGAGCCTTATACGTCACCTCGAGCAAAACCTCTCGTGTGGCGCTCGTAGCTCCTACCGGATATGTACAGGCGGCATCGCCGAAATATCCTTCGACAACGGCGCCAACGTCAACGCTGATGATGTCGCCCTCTTCGAGTATCCTCTCGCGGCTCGGTATGCCGTGAACGACCTCGTCGTTTATCGAGACGCATATAGAGCCGGGGAACGGAACCGATATGCCAGGAGCTCTATGACCTTTAAACGCGGCTTTTGCGTTTGCCCTGTCAATTAGGGAACAGGCAGCTTCGTCGAGCGTCATGGTATCCACGCCGGGTTTCACTATATCTCGCATGAGCTTCAGTATATCGGCCACAAGCTGACCCGCATGTCTCATGCGCTCGACTTCCTGTGGTTTTTTAAGAGTTATCATCCCTTGGCGGCCTCCAGCGATTCGAGACGCGCCTCCGCGGTATCGGGCTGTCCGGCGCCGTCTATTCGATACAGGAGACCTTTCCCGTCATAGTACTCGACCAGCGGGGCGGTTCTTTCGTGATATACCGCCAGCCTGTCTCTTATCACAGACTCCTTGTCGTCGTCGCGCTGTATAATTTCGCCTCCGCACGCGTCACACACACCCTCCTTCATGGGGAGGCGCGTGACGACGTTGTAGATGGCGTTGCAGAGGCGGCAGACCCTGCGGTTCGACAGTCTGCGCACGACTCCATCGTCAGTTATTTCCAGCAGCAGCACGGCGTCGAGGCAAAGCGACATACCATCGAGCAACACGTCAAGCGCTTCCGCTTGACGCAGAGTTCTCGGAAAACCGTCGAGGATAAACCCTTTCGCGGTTTCTATCGCTGAGAGTCGAACCTTTATCATGCTTATTATAAGTTCGTCCGGCACGAGCCGACCAGCCTCCATGAAGGACTTAGCCTCTATTCCAAGCGCAGTGGCGTTCCGAACGTTCTCTCTCAGAATATCGCCCGTCGAGATATGCGCTATCTCGCGCTTCTCTCTGATTCGTGCAGCCTGCGTCCCCTTACCGGCGCCTGGCGGGCCTATAAGTATTACTCGCAACTCGATCCCGCTCCCCGACGCTACAGAAGGCCGCCGCTCTTGTTACGGCGCTTCAGGATGCCCTCGTAGTGCCGCATCAGCAGTTGACCTTCGATCTGGTGCACCGTGTCGAGAGCGACACCAACGACGATGAGCACTGCCGTGCCGCCTATCGAAAGTGTATTTACACGCATTACGCCGGACATAAAAGTCGGGACTAGAGCCACGATAGCCAGCGCGACCGCGCCGCCGAGGGTGATCCTGTTCATGACCTTCTCTATATAGTCGGTAGTCGGTTTACCCGGCCTTATTCCAAGAATGAACCCCCCGTATTTCTTCATGTTGTTCGAGAGGTCGCCAGGGTTAAATACGACTGCGGTGTAAAAATAAGAGAAAAACACTATAAACAACACGTACAGGAGAAGGTAGACGAGAAAATATGGAAACGGGCTACTCGGCGAAAATGCGAGCTTAACTTTGTCAGCGACGGAACCGCTGAAGAAATTCGCTATCGTGTATGGAAATAACAGCACCGAGGAGGCGAAGATGATCGGGATAACCCCGGACGTATTCACCTTGAGCGGTATAAAAGTGCTCTGTCCTCCATACACTTTATTGCCGACCATGCGCTTCGCGTATTGGACGGGAAGCCTGCGCTGCCCCTCCTGAAGGTAGACGCATCCCGCGATGACCCCAAGCATTATGATAATCGCCACTACGACGGCAACCGGGTTTATCGAGTTGCTGCCCACATTCACGAGCGTCTGCCCTATCGCGTCAGGAAACCTGGCTACGATGCCGGCGTAAATGAGAAGGGATATCCCGTTGCCGATCCCGTAGTCGCTCATAACCTCGCCGAGCCACATAACTACAAGCGCGCCTGTGGTAGTCGTAGCGACAACGATGAGCATGTCAAAAAAACCTCCGGAGAAAATGCCCTGCCTCTCGAGCCATATCGTCATGCCCAGCGCTTGTACGATAGCGAAAAATATTGTCCCATACCTCGTGTACTGGAGGATTTTCTTGCGCCCCTCCTCGCCCTCGTGTTTTTGTATCTTCTCAAGGGCTGGAATGATGACCACCAAAAGCTGCATAACTATACTGGAGTTGATGTAAGGCGCCACTCCGAGGGCAAATATGCTGAAGCGCCGCAACGCCCCGCCCGCGAACAGGTCTAGAAAACCGAGGACGCCGCCGCCCGACGAGAACAGCCTCGCCATCGCCTCCGAATCTATTCCGGGTGTGGGAATATGCGCTCCAAGCCTATAGACAAAAAGAGCAGCAATCACAAAAAGGATGCGTCTTTTGAGATCAGGCAGATGAAAGGCATCCCGAAACCCGTCTAACACTTTAAATCACCTCGGCCTTTCCGCCCGCTGAGACGATCTTTTCCCTGGCTGAGGCGCTGAACGCTTCGGCTTTCACCGTGATCGCCTTGCCCAGATCCCCGTCGCCAAGAACCTTAACCGGCTTTGCGGCGCTCGCGATAAGGCGGGCAGCGTATAGCTCCCCGACCGACACAGTAGCGCCGGTTTCGAAACGCTCGTCAAGCTCTTTTACGTTTACTGTCTGGTACGTAGTCGCATGTCTGAAATTACTGAAACCCCGCTTTGGAATCCTGCGGGAAATGGGCATCTGCCCTCCTTCAAAATTAAGGCTGACGCTGTGTCCAGCGCGCGCCTTCTGACCCTTGTGACCTTTGCCTGCCGTCTTTCCCTTGCCGCTTCCGAGTCCCATCCCGAGACGCTTAGGTTTGCGCCTCGAGCCGGGTACCGGCGACAGATCATGGAGATTCATCCCTCTGCCTCCTATTTCGTCTCTTCTAACTCCACCAGATGTATGACGGCCTGAATCATACCCCTAACCTGCGGGGTGTCCTCGTGTTCAACCGTCTGGTGAAGCTTGTGCAGCCCAAGCGCCCTGATCGTTCGCGCCTGCCTGTCGGGACGTCCTATCGCGCTCTTTTCCCATGTGACTTTCAATTTGGCCATGTCAAAACCCTCCAGCTACGCTGACTCTGCGACGCGAATTTCTTTGCCGCGAAGCCTGCGAACCTCTTCCGGTGTTCGAAGGCCCTTCACCGCCTCGAACGTCGCGTAGGCGACGTTTATCGGGTTAGATGTCCTGCCTATGACCTTCGTCAAGACGTCCTTCACGCCACCGAGCTCCATGATAGCCCTTACTACGGCGCCGGCTATGACACCTGTCCCTGGCGCCGCCGGCCTGATTAAAACCTCCGCCGCCCCAAACTTGCCCTGAATCGGATGAGGGATCGTGTTGCCGACCTTTTTCATATCGACCATGTTTTTTTTGGCGTGGTCTATGCCTTTGCGGACGGCTTCGGAGATTTCCCGAGCCTTGCCCATGCCAACTCCTACCTGGTCGATGCCATCGCCAACTACGACGAGTACGCTGAAACGAAAACGCTTGCCGCCCTTGACGACTTTACTAACCCTGTTGATGGAGACTACGCGTTCTGCCAGCTCCATACCCCTGCTGCTGTAATTTTTACTCGGTTGATTCTGGGTTGCCAACGTCTTCCCTCCCTAGAACTTCAGACCGGCTTCACGAGCCGCGTCCGCGAGCGCCTTCACTCGTCCATGAAAGATATGGCCCCCGCGATCGAAAACCACAGTAGTGATGCCTTTGGCCAGCGCTCTCTCGGCCAAGAGCTTGCCGACGACCTTTGCCGCTTCCTGGTCTCCGCTGTTTTTCAGCGAGTCGGATAGAGACTTGTCAAGCGTTGATGCCGACAGGATCGTATGACCCGCCTCATCGTCAATCACCTGAGCGTAAATGTGCTTCAGGCTGCGAAACACGCAGAGCCTCGGACGCTCTGTAGTGCCTGAGACGCGTTTGCGAAGGCGGCGATGACGATGTTCCCGCATTTCATTGCGGCTTCGACTTTTTATCATGACCTAGATCACCTCGCCCTTACTTGCCGCCGGCCTTACCGGCCTTGCGGATGACGTACTCGCCAGAGTAACGGATGCCCTTGCCCTTGTAAGGCTCAGGCGGCCTGTAGCCCCTGATGTTGGCGGCTGTCTGTCCTACGAGCTGTTTGTCGATTCCTCGTATTATGACCTTCGTTGGACCGTCAACCGCCAGTTCTATTCCATCCGGCGGAACGATCTCGACGGGATGCGAGAAACCAAGCGCCAGCACAAGGTTTTTGCCCTGCATCTGCGCGCGGTATCCAACTCCTATTATCTCGAGCACCTTTTCGAAACCCTGACTGACGCCGACTATCATGTTGCTCAGGATGGCCCTGGTCATGCCGTGAGCCGCCCTTATGTTCTTTTGGTCGTTAGCTCTGGCAACGGATAGGACGCCATCGCTGAGCGACACAGTAATACTCGGAAGTATCCCGAAGGAGAGAAGGCCCTTCGTACCCTTGACAGTGACCTCTCCCGGGTCGATCTTCACATCGACGCCCTTCGGGAGCGGAATTGGCTTTCGTCCAATACGCGACATTTTAGATATCCCCCTACCAGACGTAACACATGACTTCTCCTCCGAGGCCGTGTTTGCGCGCCTCGGCGTCAGTCATGAGACCGTTCGAAGTTGAAATGAGAGCTATACCGAGTCCGCCCATCACCTTCGGCACATCCTCCTTATGGACGTAAATCCGGCGACCCGGCTTACTGATACGCCTCAAACCCTGAATTACCCTCTCGCGCCCGGCGCCGTAGCTCATATAAACCCGCAGCGTCGGTATGGGCAGTTTTGGGTCGGTGACAGTTTTATAATTCCGAATATAACCCTCGTCCTTGAGAATGCGCGCAATCTCAAGGCGCAGCCTACTCATCGGCATATCGACCATCTCGTGATATACGATGTTGGCGTTGCGGATACGAGTAAGCATATCGGCTACAGGATCTGTAACATGCATCCTTGGTGATCCTCCCTTCACGCGCTTACCAGCTCGACTTGACTACGCCGGGAATCTTTCCCTCGCGTGCCAGACTCCTGAAGCAGCAGCGGCACATATTGAACATCCTGATGTATCCCCTCGGACGACCGCAGAGGGGACAACGGTTGTACTTTCTGACTTTAAATTTCGGCTCCATTCGGGCCTTGTTTCGCAAACTCTTGCGCGCCATCGTATGTCTCCTTCCTTACGCCTATCTGTTGAAAGGCATCCCGAGTTCGGACAGGAGAGCGTAGGCCTCCTCGTCGGTGCACGCGCTCGTCACAAACGTGACGTTCATCCCGCGCATACGGATAACCTTATCGTATTCGATCTCAGGGAAAAGAAGCTGCTCCCTCAAACCGAGGTTGTAGTTGCCCCTGCCGTCGAAACCCTTGCGCGCAACGCCTTGGAAGTCTTTGATTCGCGGCAGCGCGACGCTTATGAGCCTGTCGGCGAACTCCCACATCCTCGTGCCTCTCAAAGTCACGCAACAGGCTACCGGCATACCCTCACGGACTTTGAACCCGGCGACCGATCTGCGGGCCCTCTTCAAAACCGGCTTCTGTCCAGTGATCGTGGAGAGTTCGCTTATGGCGGCCTCCATGTATTTCATATCGAGCTTTGCCTCGCTGACACCGATGTTTACGACGATTTTGACGAGGCTCGGCAACTCCATGAGGCTCTTATAGTTGAACTGAGCCTTCAAACGCGGCGCTACCTCTTTTTTGTATTTCTCAATGAGACGTGGGGTCATCTTCGTCTCTACCTCCTATACCTTGTCGACGACTTCGCCGCATTTTTTACAAACGCGTACCTTAGCGCCGCTGTCAAGGAATGCCCTCGCCACCCTCGTAGGTTTGCCGCAGGACGGGCAGACGAGCATGGCGCTTGATGCGTGAAGCGGCGCCTCCATCTTGATCTGACCGCCCCTCGGGTTCTTTTGCGTGGGTTTGGCGTTTTTTGTGACCATATTTACGTTTTCCACGACTATCATTTCCTTCGCAAGGTCCCTGCGCAATATCTTGCCCTCCTTGCCCTTGTCCTTGCCGGAGATGATATATACGCGGTCTTCTTTGCGCAGGCGCATCTTAGACATCGCTCAAGCCTCCCTAAACGACCTCGGGCGCAAGGGAGACAATCCTCATGTAACGCTTCTCCCTTAACTCCCGGGCTACGGGTCCGAAGATGCGCGTGCCCTTTGGGTCCCCGTTGTTATCGATCAAAACGGCCGCGTTGTCGTCGAACCTTACGTACGAACCGTCCCTGCGACGTACTTCTTTTCTGGTGCGGACGATCACGGCCCTTATAACGTCGCCCTTGCTGACATTGCTGTTCGGAATTGCCTCCTTGAC
>JAITOY010000014.1 GCA_031289775.1 Synergistaceae bacterium | reverse complement strand
ATCCTTGAACGACCAGATGGTATCTCCATCCCAATTTACCGTTCCTGTCCAGAAGCTGGCTGTACCAGTCTGTTCTGTGGACGTGCCGTCTTTTGAGTTGTTGAAATCGTTGTTGCTTTCTTCGCCTTTTACCATGTCTGAACGGTAGTAGCTGTTCGTAAGGGTTCCAGTAGTACCTCCAGACACGTGGCCCAGGTAGTAGGTTGATGCACTCATAGCCGATACGCTCGGGTTCAAAGCGACGCAGTTTGTCACACTGGCGCTAGCATGGTAAATTCTGCCAACCACGCCGCCGACATAGCTATTGCCTATGACAACACCCTGGCTGAAGCAGTTTTCAATGATGCCGCCAGTCGAAGGCAAGAGGCCAACCACACCGCCGACATTACTGGTTGTGCCGGTGACATTGCTTGTGCTGTAGCAGTTTCTAACACTGCTATTAGTAGCAACGTAACCCACAATGCCGCCGACGGCATAAGTACCGCTGATCACACCAGATGTGTAGCAGTTTGTAATGCTGGCATTAGCGACAGCGACAGCATAGCCCGCAATGCCGCCGACATTTTCTTTTCCTTCAACGTCCGCGTTCTCAACGCCGAGGTTTTTGACAACGCCGCCATTTAAGTAACCGAAAACACCCTGATTATTCGTGGAGGCGTTTTTGATGACCAAGCCCGTAATCTTATGGTAATCACCGTCAAACGTGCCGCTGAAATTATAGGTGACATTTGTACCGATGGGAGCCCATCCAACATCAGCCTGATAGCCAGAGAGGTCGATATCAGACGTGAGTTTGTAGTGCTTGACTTTGTATGTGGCATTGGTGCCTGAGGCATTCACCAGTTGGGCTAACTTCGCGAGGCCCTCCGCGTCACTGATCAGGAACGGACTCGCCTCATTTCCTTCCCCCGCGAAATTAGAGTCCGCGAAAACGGAGGCTACAGGAACCAGCGAAAAAAACGCAAGGAGAGTAAATGTCAGAAGTGAGAGTAGGAGTGTACGACTATAATTCTGGCGGCTGGCATCATAGTTGTTCTGTAAATTGCTGTCAGTACTCATTTTTTTCATCCTTTCAAACATATTTCGTAAGACAAGCTATTCGGGCAGGAATCGCTTGTCTTACGTCAATTGTCTTGGGAGTACGCTTTATAAGCGAGTTTTAACCGCTTATCTTATCGAATCTTCTGTACCGCCTATTCCCAACCTATTCCCATTTCGTCAGAATCCTCGTCTTGTGGCGGCCAATCCTCTGGAATTCTTATGACTTGGACAACATCGGTTCCAGAGGGTAACGGGAGATTTTTTAGTTGTGGAAGTTCATCATCTTCAATGTCCCAGATGTCTTCACTCCACCCTGCAGTAGTTGTCCAGAATGTTGCTTGCGCTGCCTCCGCCGCAGAAACATCTATACCACCATATCCACCGCTGAACGGCAATGTTCCATAACTCATCTCATCATAGCCGTAGCAATTCTGATACGAACCTGAAGTTGGATACCCGGACACGCGACCTGAGTTGCTTCCAGTACGCACGACGCTAATGTTCAAAGCGACGCAATTTTCCAAGGTAGAGCTGTAAAGGTAACCCGATATGCCCCCGACATAGCTTTTGCCATAGACAGTTCCTGTGCTGTAGCAGTTTTGAACGCTGCTGCCCTGCGCCGTGCCAACGATACCGCCGTCATTGTCGCCGCGTAGTGCCACTGTTGCGCTATTGACATCGCCGGTGTTGAAGCAGTTTGAAATTGTGCTGGAGTATAGATTGCCTGTCACGCCGCCGACATTGTCGAACGTGCCGCTTACAAAACTGTCGTTCTGGCTTTTTTCAATGAGGCTGCCGCTGTAAGTATTGCCCGCAATGCCGCCGACAGTTCCCCTGCCGCTAACTGTTCCGCGGCTGTAGACGCTTGTAATGTTGCTTCTCAAGTCAACTCTTCCGGCCACGCCGCCGATATTGTCAGCCGTGCCGGTGATATCAGCGGAGTTATAGCAGCCTGCAATGTTAATGGTGTCGTAAGCATAGCCCGCAATACCGCCGACATAAGACGTGCCTGTGATTGTGCCGGTGTTGTCACTGCTGACAATGCTGCCAGTGTCATGAATATAACCCGCGATGCCTCCAGTATAGTTATCTGTCCCAGTGACCGACGCGGAGCTGTCGCAGTATAATATATTAACGTTGCTGGAAGTTTCACCCACAATACCGCCTACGGACCCCACGCCTATTACTATGCCTGTGTTATCACAGCTTGTAATCCCGCCGCTGACAACATAACCGACAATCCCGCCGACATAATAGCCTGAGCCCTTAACAGTAGCGTAGCTAGAACATTCGGTGATAGTGGTGTCGTTATTTACATAGCCCACGATGCCGCCGACGTCACTATTTCTTACGTCGCTGCTGACTACACCGAAGATGTCGCAGTTTTCAATGCTGGCGTAGCTTGCCCAGCCAGCAATGCCGCCAACATATCTGCCCCCGTTGATGTTCGCGACCGTGACATTGAGGTTTTTTACACTGGCAAGGTTACTGTCGCCCTTACCACTGACATAACCAAAGACCCCCTGATATTCCGCTCTGACGTCGATGGACAGGCCAGTGATATTATGATTGGCGCCGTCAAACGAGCCGCCGAAGAGGAGCGCGTCGCTTATGCCAATAGGAGTCCACGAGTCAGTGTCATCAAAGGAGATATCACTATTGAGCACGTAGTACGCGGGAGCGTATGTGGGATTGGCGTCTGCGCTATTCACCAGATCCGAAAGCAAAACGAGGTGATCATCGTCTTCTATCTGGAATGGATCGCCTATAGTTCCACTCCCTGGAAAATAAGGATCCGCAAAAGCGGAGGTTATGGAACACAGCGCGAATAAGGAGAAAACGCTAAATGCCACAAGCGAACGAAGAAGTGAACGACTATGGCTGACTGAAACTCTGGTCCTGGAAGCATCGTTGTTAATACCAAAACGCATTTTCCTTCACCCTTTCAGTTTGAGGTAATTGTTAGTATTAACGAACTATTTTACTAACACCCAAAACCTCCTTTCCAGGCAAAAAACATGGATATAGCCATCAAAAGATTTATAAGCATGTACTGTCGGGGCAAACAAGGCAGGTTTGACCGTGAAGGTACTTACAGAAAATGTAACAGTTGTGTTATTCTATACGAACTCTTCAAGATACGCAATAGGGGCAACTCAAATTCTCTTCAAATTCTCGAAGAAATCACCGCGAGATTATGCCAGTTCAGGCGCGTATTTGCGCCATCAAGCGCGTGAAATGCTGTTCCGCCAGGTTAAACGTATCCGTCAACGCCGGATATCGCACGGTTAGGGCATCAAAACAAAACAATATTTAATGGTTTTTATTTTTATGACTTTGAGTTTTCTCAGCAACGCTCGTTTGAAAAAATTCTTTATCATTGCAACCCAAGCTGACATAAAGACTTTCAGAGAATAGAGCATCCGCATTTCGCGGAGCAGCCGGTTTGTTTTTTTGTATAGATGCCCCGACTGCTCTTTATTCTATCGCGTCATATACCGTAGATTTTACCCATTCCCGGCAATGGCGGTCTTAGCGAGCCTCACCGCATCCAAAACCAGTATACTCTCGCGCCGCATTTCCTCCCGCCTGTCTTTTCTCGGAATAATAGCGTCCCTATAAATAACCTCCCTCTTCCCATTCCTGGTATCGTAAACGAACGTCTCCCGAATACCGGCGGGGCAGAGCAAAACAACGCAGAACAACCCGTTTCTCCACTCATAAACGTCGTGAAGATGATAATCTTCATAGCCAGAGAAGCCCGCCATAAACTCCCTGTTGATGACAACAGACGCTATCACCCTCGGCGCGTCTGCCGCCTGTGACGTGCCGCAGAGCAGAATCACGGCGACAACTATCCACCTGATGAGTTTTCCCTTCGTTATCGTAATAGTCATGATTTATTCCTCCCTCCCCGTAAAGCAAAAATTACTCCTGTGTTTCTCATGCCGCGCGAAACGTTCTTCCAGCTTCCAGCCGCCGCGCGCGGCTTTTGTTCGCGGCGGAGTTATCTCCGCCGTATTCCATTCTTAAAGACGGTCTTCAACATCCCGAAGAGCGAAAACAGGGGCACTACACACGAGCCCGCATTTCGCGGACTATGTGCTGGAAGTGGCCTTGAAAAACGGGGGCGAGGAGTTTATCATTCTTCATATCGAATCCCAAGGATCCGGCGGAGGCAGCCTCCCGGAGAGGATGAACCATTATCGATGCCTGATTTACTCGCACTACCGGAGGGAACCAGTGGCTCTCGCCATCATCACTGACGGTCACAAGCACGAGGAAAGACTTTATTCGCATTCTCTCTTTGGAACGAAGTGCCTTTATGAGTATAATAACCTCGTGCTGGCGGATTTGGACGACGACGAGCTTCTGTCGAGCGACAACCCAGTGGATTTCACTCTGTACGCCGGGAAATGCGCCTCGCGGAGCAAGAAGGAGATACAGAATTTCAACTATCTCCGCACGTTGACCAAACTCCTCACCGAACGCGGCTGGAGTAGGGACGAAAAACGCGACCTCATGCTCTTCATCGCGCGCATCCTCTATCTGCGCGATGAAGAATTGCGGACACAGCATCGGGAATATTACAAGCAACTGACTAGGGAGGGAAAAAACATGCCAAGGTCTTTTCTTGTAGAAATGGAAGAAGAAGAAGTGGAACAGCGCGGCATTGAAAAAGGCAAAGAAGAAATGGCGCGAGAAATGGCTCGAAATCTTCTCGCAGACGGCGTATCGCCAGATATTGTCGCAAAGAGCGCCAGTATGTCCGTGGAACAAATCCGCGCGCTTGCAAACTGACAATCCATTCCTCAGCGGACAATAAGGATATGCCCCCTGTACGCCGCAATAGAGTACAGGGGATTCCTTTATCTCCTTCATAGATATCCCGGCGTTTCGCGACACGCTCAAGCTGCTTCTCATCTGAAATACGGGAACTGGAACACGACTCAGAGAGAACCGATTGGAAGAGTTCCCGTCTTTTGTGTTCATCATCATGCAGAGCGGCAGAGCGTGGGTTCTTTGATCGCAGCCTCGCGCGATGAAGAAGATGGAGACGAGCAGCTGCGCTAGGACGAAACGTTTTTTGTTTTTGGCAGCGGTGTGATCGAAATGAATATCGGCGCCCGGCGCTTTTTCGGAAGAGCGAGGCACGAGAGTGTCGTCGACAGCGAGAACGATTCTTCCGGTGAAGATATAAGAGAGCAGCAGTGTTAAGTTCTTGACGATGGTAGTCCAGCGAAATTTTCCAGATTCGATCATTTTGTAGTATGTGGTTCAGTTGTATTCCGATTTGATAGCGAGGATAGCCTCAGTGACGTGTCCTGAAGCGGAGATCATGGCTCCGATAATCAGTTCGATGAGAGTGAGCCATTGTTCTGAAAAGTCCTCTTTTTTAACACTTCAAAGATTCCGGGCAAATTGCATCTTACGCTGCGGCAATATTGGGCGCCTGAGCGTTTCCCGATATGTCGCGTGAAGAAGCTCGTGGAATATTTTTACACACTGACCGGCAAGATGACACGAAACTTGACATCGCCTGGATAAAGGAGTGAGCGAAGTGAAAGATACGCCAAAAGAGGAGAAGCTCCCAGCACTTCTCACACACCCATGGGCGCCTGTGTATGATAAACGCTCCAAGATATTGATACTCGGCACTTTCCCCTCGCCCGCTTCAAGAGAGTATGGTTTTTACTATGGGCATTCGCAAAATATCTTTTGGCTCACGCTCTCACAGGTGCTTGATAAGCCCTGCCCGCTGGACAAAAGCTCAAAAATCAAGTTTTTGCGGAATAACGATATAGCGTTGTGGGACGTGCTATATTCGTGTGAGATAGCGGGAGCGAGCGATAGCGGTATCAAAAATCCAACGCCAAATGATTTTAAACCGCTGATAGAAAAGAGTAAGATATCGGTTATCTTTACGACAGGCAAAAAAGCCACCGAGCTGTTTCAAAAACTCTGCTCTCGAGAGGTCGGTATGGAGGCGATTTATCTGCCCTCAACCAGCCCCGCAAACCGAGCCTCTCAAAAAAAAGCTAAATTTTTGGAGCAATGGGAAACGATAAAAATCTTTTTAGATAAATAGCTTGATTATTCGCAATAGGAGCCATTCTAAAGCGAACCGGCGCCCGCAAAACGAAGGGAGTTACGACAGAGGTGTTTTTCAAGGTTTACAAGAGTTTTCCTCTATAGCTCGGATCAAACGTACGAACGTCTCGTTCATTGGGACTGGGACGCCGTGTTTTTTTCCCATCTCGGCAACCGCGCCGCCGAATATGTCCACCTCTGTCTGGCGGCCGGCCTCGACGTCCTGAAGCATGGAAGTTTTGCCATGGGCCGACATGCCTCGGATTATCGAGAAGGATTTGCCGATATCCCCGAGGCAGAGCGCCACGTTCTCCTTCGACGAGATCGCGACCACCTCCTCCATAAGAGATGTGGCGAGATCTACCGCGTATCCGGGCCCATGAAGCGCTCCATACGGGCAGCGGAGGACGGCCGTTGTTTGGTTGACGCCGACGTTCATCATGAATTTTATCCACAGCATCCGAATCATGTCGAGCGGGATCTCGTGCCGGATACCAACCCTCTCAAAAAACTCCTTCACGCTCTCGACGTTCTCTGAGTAAGAACCAGGCTCGTTCACCGCGTTCCCGAACGGGATGCGTCCAGCCGTCGTATACGACGTGCCGTCGGCGCCCCTCACCGCGTCGATGCCCAAAAGCAGGCTATAGAGGACTTTATCCGCGCCATACGCCGCGCTTATTATGCCCTCGCTCGATATGCCGTTTAAAAACGACAGTATGATCGTGTCAGGCCCGACCTGATCTCTAGCGTCCTCGATCGCCCGGCTGAGGCAGTGCTGCTTCACGGCGAAGATCAGGAGGTCGGCCGGCGCTCCCCCCGACCCAGGCTCGTGCACGGGGAAGGAGACCCTGTCTCCGTTCAGGGCTATGCCGTTTGCACGAAGGCGTTTCGCGCGCTCGCCAGACGCAATCACCTCGATATTCGACATAGGCAGCGTATCGGAAATCGTTTTTAAATGCACGCACCCCACCGCGCCCAAGCCTATAAGAGATACTGTTTCGATTTTTTTCATTATAATCAGCGCTCTCCATTCCGTTTATATACTATCACTTCTTGGACGTTCTTCGTCCGCTTGGCGATTCAAGTTCGGCAAATTTTTACCGATAAAAATACTATACGAATGGAGAGATAAAAATGTCAAGCACAAACAGCGTTTCGTACAGTTCATACCTTGCGAGCCTGTATTACGACGAAAAGCGCAACGCGGAGTCTTCAACCAGCGCGACGGCCTCCAAAACCACCGAGGTGACAAAACCCGCCGTCGATCTCTCCGAGATCGGTCTGGCCACAAAGACGACTGAGGTCAACAAGACATACAGGGACAACAGCAACACGACGCTGGAACTCATCGATTCATTCGAGAACGGCGACACAGTGTGGGCCTGCCTTGACAAGACTTCGACGACAAAGAACCCGGTCGTGTACGTCGAGACCGTCGAGCAGGGCGTCCAGAAGGCGTACCTCGTAGACGTCAACAAAATCAGCCTGTCAGATATGAGCGCTGTGGAAGCATACGGACTCGCGCGCTTCGTCGGAGGCAACGTTCTGGCGACGAGCGACACACTCTCCGGCGCGACATCGTCGACAGACGCCGCGACACAGGCAAAACTAATGATAGCCAATACCGACTACCTGAGCGCCGTCAAGAACGGTATTTCGAACTACCAGAAAGGTCTGGACTCCGCAAGCCAGAATTTCCAGAGCTCTCTGTTCAGCACGCTCGGAAAGTCGAGCAGCACGAGCAGTTCCAGCACATTGAGCAGCCTCGAGGAATTTTTCCTGTAAAACGAATTTTAAAAACGCTGATTCAGGCGACTCGGCAATCGCTTCACCAGGCGTGAAGACCCTCTTTCAAATCGCCTCTGCCGTCATTCCGGCAAGGGCGCGTTGTGGAAGTCGCGCAGAAATCCGTCCGCCGTCCTTTTGATCTCGTCCCAGTGTTCTTTTGAGTATTCGTCGTACACAGCGTACACGGACATCCCTGCGCGTTTCGCGCTCCTCACGGCCGGCAGCGTATCCTCAAATACGAGGCAGCGCTCCGGCGCGGACGAGAGGCGCGATGCCGCATGTATGAATATATCGGGAAACTCCTTGCCGCGCTCGACGTCCCCGCCAGAACAGACTGCGTCGAACAGATCGCGTGCACCGTTGTTCGCTAGAAGCGGGAGGCAGAGCTCCGGAGGCGAGCTTGTCGCTATGGCGAGCTTTACTCGCGCCGCCCTCAGCCTGTCCAGGTAATCGCGCGCGCCAGGCTTGAGCGAGATGTTATGGGAGTATTCGTATATCGCCATTTCGTTCCACTCCCGCATCAGCGCCTCTGGGCTTTCGTCCAGAGAGAAGCGCTCTATCGTGTATTCCGCCGTCTCCCGGAACGAGAGCGCGGAAATCGCGTCGAAATAGCCCTGCGGCACGTCAATGCCGCGCTTTGCCAGAAAATTGACGTCGATCCTCTCCCATACCCACAACGAGTCGACAAGAGTTCCGTCAAGGTCAAAGATCGCTGCGTCGATTTTCACGCGACAGCCCGCCTCGCCGTCTGTATAGCCCTAGATGCTCGCCGCGCCGTAAAGCGCTGCGTCGCTGCCGAGTTTGGAGACGCGAATGTCGAGTACGCTCCTGTACGGGCGCGCAAGGTACGGCTTCGACGCCTCCATGATGGCTTCGCGTATTCCTTCCGCGCGGCTCATGCCCCCGCCTATGATTATCGCCTCCGGGTCGAACAGGTGGCAGATCGTGGCGACTGTGCGGGCCATGCCGTCTATCGTCGCCTCGAGAACCCTATCGGCCGCCGGGTCGCCCCTCATGGCCCAGATCTCCCGAAACTCGCCGGATAACCCCTCCGCCCTGGCACGTTTGACAGTCCCGTCCGTGGCCGCCAGCGTCTCGGCGTGCCCGATACCGCCGCATCCACAGGGGGCGCCGCCGTCAACGACGATGTGCCCGCCCTCGGCGGCCATGCCGTGCGCGCCCGTGAGGAGCCGGCCGCCAGTTATTATCCCGCAGCCTATGCCGGTTCCCATTGTGAAAACGACGTAATCCTCGAGGCCCACAGCCTCGCCGGCCGCTCCTTCTCCCAAGGCGTAGCAGTTCGCGTCGTTCTCTATCTTCACCGGAATGTCGAGTCTCCTCGAAGCCAGCTCTCTGCAGAGCGCGCCCGGTATGTCCAGATTGTCCCACTCCTCCGGAAAGTTGGCCATCCTTGGCGAGTACCTGCGGTTCGAATCCAGCATCCCAGGCACAGCCACGCCCACTCCGTCGATATGGCAATCGCTTGCGAGCTCCAACGTCATGTCCGCCATCGTCGTTATCACATCCGCGACCCTCCTGCCGTCCGGCGTGCGCCTCTCGACTAGACGGCAGACGACCGGAAGCTCGCCCGCGCCCGTCAACACACTCGCCGCAGTAAGGGTATGGCCTCCGAAGTCTATTCCTGCCTTCATAGCGAGAAACCCCCTTTATACGTTGAATCTTATCTCTATGATGTCTCCATCCCTGACTCTGTAATCCTTGCCCTCCTGGCGGAGAACCCCTGCGTCCCGGCAGTTGGCCATGGAGTCGCCATTCTCTGTGTAGTCGTCGTAAGAGACGACTACGGCGCGGATGAACCCCCTCGCTAGGTCGCTGTGAATAGCTCCGGCGGCGTCAACCGCGTTCTCTCCGTCGCGCAGGGTCCAGGCCCTCACCTCGTCCGGACCGCAGGTGAAAAAGCTGATAAGGCCCAGCGTCCTATATGCCTCGGAGATGAGCCTGTCTCTGGCAGGCTCATCTATGGAGAGCCCCTCGGTGAACTCGGCCGCCTCCTCTGGGGATAAATCCAAAAGATCCATCTCGAGGCGACCGTAAATGCCGACCATGCTCAATCCGCGCTCTTCGATGCTCCGGCGCAAAGTGTCCCAGTTCGGGAGGGAAGAGAGGCCAGGCTGGGACTCGTCCATGTTGAGCGCGATTATCTGCGGCTTGGACGTGACGAAAGCAAAACCCCTCAGAAACCTTGCCTCCTCCTGCGTCATATCGAGCCCGCGTATCGGTTTTTCACCGGTTAAGCGGTCGAGACAACGCTCCAGAAGACCTTTCTCCGCGCTCTCCTCCGGCAGGAGCTTTTTTTTCGACCTGAGCTTCCCAAGCCGGTTTTCCACGACGGAGAGATCCCTGAATATCAGCTCCAGTTCGAGTATTTCGAGGTCTCGCAGCGGGTCTACACTCCCCTCCGGGTGAGGAACCCCCGCGTTGTCGAAACACCGTATGACGTGGATCAGGGCGTCAGCGTCGGCGACGAACGAAAGGAACGCGTTGCCGAGGCCCTCGCCCTTTCCAGCCCCTCTCGACAGCCCGGCGAGATCGACGAACTCCACCTGGGCCGGCGTCTCCTTCTTGGGGACATGCACATCAACAAGCCTGTCGAAACGCCCGTCCGGCACGCCCACGACAGCCCGGTTAGGGTCGGTGCGCCCGCCCGCGTAGGGCTTGACCTCGGCGCCCGCCCGGGTTATCACGTTGAAGATCGTGGTCTTGCCACTCAGCGGAAGGCCAACTATACCGCAATGAAGCATACGCATCCAACTCCCTGACGTTTTTTATACAAAAATGGCTGATCATTACCCCGCCTATTCTATCACGTCCTCAGATCGCCGAAATTAATATAGTAAAGTTCCGCATCTCCGGCGATAGCATTTATTTTTTATTTGGGATAGCGTGTTATAATATTGCGGCAGGATGCAAATTTTCAATAGGTTCAAGGATGAAGGGTTGGTGCTATTAAAATGAAATGGTTCTTTTTTCCGCCTGTTATTTCCCTTTTGTTTTTGATTCCAACAGCAATATTTCACAACGGAGAGGCGGCCGTCCCGTTACCGGCAGTTATCTGGGGCGCAGTGATAGCGGCTTATGTCTGCCTGTGCTGTCTCTCCGCTTTTTTCATTTCAAAAAGAGAAAGCGTGAACAACCCCGGCGTAAATTTCCTGGCTCAGGGCATGTTACTCGCCGTTATGTCGCTTCAATCCGGTTCGGTCTTTTTATCGTGGATAGGGCTCGTGCTTTTTGTCATAGGCCTTTCTCTCTCGTTTTTTTACGCGACGAGCGGCGCCGCAGCGCAGGGCGGATTGCGCAACGATGATCCCGACGCCGAAAACGGAGATGTAAGAGAGCGCATAGACAGCCTTCTCTCGAAGTTCGAGACTCCTATATGTGTCACGGACGCCAAAGGCGTTGTCGTTGCCACGACTCAGAAGTTCTGCGATGCCGCCGGAATGGAGGAGGATGCGATCGTAGGCGAGGTCATAAGCGACTTGATCCCGATCGATCAGGATAGCGTCGTTTTCGGCTCTGGCAAGTGGTGGATATCCCAGATAAAGGAGGGGGCGAGATACTACTTCTCGTTGCTCCCGACACCGGATGGCAAACCGGCGGCAAATATGGAACCAGTCAAGGCCAGCCATCAGGGAATCGCCATATTCGACAACGATACCGGGCTTTACGTCGAGGAGTATCGCATTTTGAGGGGACCGCAGGAGATATCACGCTCCCAGCGCTACAAGAGGTCGGTAGCTGGCATAATGCTCGATCTCATTTTCAGCCCGTCGAGCGACATAACGATCTCGGAGGAGCAGGGCTACATGCTGTTTGTGGCTTTCGCCACGCGGGTCAAGCAAGCGCTGCGCATCCCAGACTGCGGTTTTTTGCTCCCTGACAGACGAATACAGCTAATACTTCCAGAGACCCCGCTCGCCGGCGCGAAGGTTCTGTTGAACAGACTCGTCGCTATGCCGCAGGAATTATTCGACGACGCTATTCGCCAGGCGCTCCACCCGAAGGTAAAAGCTGGGCTGTTCTTCTACAACGGGACTACAAAAATGGAATACACAATCTTCTCCGCTGCCCTGGAGGAGGAGTTCATCAAGAGCAAGGACGGTATGGCTGTGCCTGGGGAGGCCGCCTGACGCCAGAAATTGAATTAGTCTCGCTTGTCTTCCTCGCCGTGTAATCGGACTCCAGTTCCGCAAGAAGCTTTTTGACTCCGTTCAGATAGCATACTATTCTGTTACAGTCGCAGGGAATACCTTTCGACCGGCGCAAAAGCGTCGGTGAAGGCGGAGATTTTTGGGGCGAAGCTCTTAGTCCACCTGTGGGCCAGGAGACCGGTTATATAGTCGTTCTCTGGAGCGTTATCCGGCACGGCGCCAGACGCAAGTGCCACTATCATGACGTTCTGACGGACGGATCCCATGTTAGGATACGTCGCCGGGAATATCATCACAGTGGGAAACGAAACCGCTATGCTGGAGTAAATTCCGCTGAACAGCTCGCCGTCGATCGAGGATATTACATTGACGACAAACACTCCGTCCGGGACAAGAAGCTCGCGTATCCTTGCCATGCACTCCGCGGTGGTCATGTGGAAAGGTATATTGTACGACGAGCCAAAGACGTCCTCAAAAATCGCGTCGTACTTTCGTTCGCCGGACGCCACCTCGCGGTTGAGGAACTGGCGGGCGTCCTCGTGGTAAATAACCTGGCCGCGCCTGTCCTCGAGGTTGAAGTATTTGCGAGCCACAGCGGTCACTCCAGGATCCAGCTCAACTATATCGACTGAAACTTCCGGTCTCGTCTCAGTGATGTGCCTCGGTACGCAGTAGCCCCCGCCACCGAGCATCAGCACGTTTTTAACGTCCCGCTTGTAGTGAAAAGCGAGGTCGTAGAACTTCGTATAGTCGCTGTAAAGCTCCGGCGGATTGTCGAGGTACATGAGCGACTGCGCCCCCATCGGGTCGGTCTGAAGAATGCGGATCTTCCTGCCCCCTCCCCTGATATCGGAGGATATCTCCATTATTTTTATCGTATTGTATGGGGTGTCTATATCATCCACGTTTACGATACCATAGTGCTTGTTCTCAGTTTTTTCGCTTTCCAGCGCCATCGGCAAAACACCTGCCTCGCTCAGTATTCCAAGACATATCGATATAAGCGCCGCCGGCGCAAGAACTTTCCACCTCGTGCCCTGAAGCAGGAGGGCTACAGTTGCCAGCGCAGCCGCGACCAAAAAGATTATAGTCCGCGACGAAAAAAGGGATATGAGGACAAATCCGCCGAGGAACGTCCCGAGGATGCTGCCGGCCGACGACAGGGCGGAAAATCGCCCCACTGTCGCGCCGGCTGAACCGAGATTGTTGATCGCCAGGCGCACGATAAACGGCGAAACCATGCCGAGGAGAGCGCTCGGCAGCGCAAAAAGACAGATGGAGGCGATTATCGACCCCACATAGACGTTTGGCGCGCTGGACGCGAGTGCGGCCAGAAGCGTATTCGCCCATAGCCCCACGATCGCTGTCACGATCGCGGCCGATATGATAATCCTCGCGAGCAGCCCTGGCTGAGGCCTTTTGTCGGCGACCCTCCCGCCAAGCCAGTAGCCTAGTGTGAGACTCGCCATTATTATCCCTATCAGCGACGTCCAGACGATAAGCGACGTGCCCATGTAGGGCGCAACGACGCGAGAACCAGCCATCTCGAGCACCATCACGCACATCCCGCACAGAAACGACGCGGCGGACAGGCTTGCTATCCCGACCGGCCGCTCCTCTTCTATGTTTTTTTTAAAAAT
Source organism: Synergistaceae bacterium (assembly GCA_031289775.1). Lineage (GTDB taxonomy): Bacteria > Synergistota > Synergistia > Synergistales > Synergistaceae > JAITOY01. The sequence continues at coordinate 28,159 of JAITOY010000014.1, read as the reverse complement.
TTTCGACTCTTCCCTATCCCTACCCCTTGGCGCCATGTACATACCCCCTATTTTTCCGTAACAGGCACATAATAGAGGATATGACCGCTCGTTGCAATGGGCGTCAACCGAGAGGGTACTCGCGCAGCGGGGTGTGGATAGCGCCCTCAGGGGTCAGGGTGCTTTTCATCAATAAGAAACTCCGGCACCGCCAGGAGAACGACGGGGCACTCTTCAGCTCCCTGACCAGATCCTCCAACGGCGGCGCGTCTGACCTGGCGCGGGCGATCGTGAGGTGCGCATTGAACTTCCTTCCGGATTGCGGGTTCGGAGCAAAACCCGAGCTTCGGGCCGCCTGCTCGACCCTCGACGCAAGCTTGGAGAGATCTCCCGCGCCGTCCGCCACAGCGAGCCAGAGTGCCCTCGGGCGCGACATGTTTGGAAAACCTCCGCTCCCGGCGAGCGCCACGTCAAACTCGTCAAGCCCGCCGATGAACGAGAGAGCAGTGTCCATCTTCTGCGCGAGCGACGGCTCGGCCTCCCCCAAAAAACGCAGCGTTATGTGTATCTGCTCTCGCGAAACCCACCTGTAATTCCCGAAACACCCGAGGCCGGCTATCCAGCTCGATATGGCCTCCCCGACGTCGCGCGGCGGTTTTACGCAGACGAAACTCCTTATAAAACGCCTCTGTATATCCAAAAATATACCCTCCATTAATAATTGGTTATGTGTTATATTGACTAAATTATATAATTTATTGCGTTTCTTTGACGACTGGGGGATGAAAAATATTTCCGGACAGAAATCACAAAATAACCGGAACCGTAATGGACTAAAAAATACGAGGAAATTTTTAGCGCTGATAGCTGCTCTTCTGGCGATAGCGTTTTTTGCTTCTGCGTCGTTCGCGAACCTCTCCGCGTCCGGGGCGTTCACTCTGTTGCGTAAAATTCCGCCGGGCGAGGATGTTGCGGACGCCGTCAAGTTTCTCGGAGTTCACGCGACTGAGCGAACCGTCGACGCGAAAACAGGGATAAAGGTGCGGCGCTGGGGAACGGAGAAGGACAAGTGGGTTTTTGACGTGCTCCATGACGGTCTCGTCGTGAGGGCGGCGAGAATAACATGGATCACGGTTAGCAAAAGAGATCAGCAGATGATCTTCGGGCAGCTCACGAGCGAGGGCAGGAAGTTTTTCGGCAGGGGAGGCGAGTTTCATGGAAAAGAGGAGGCCGAGTGGAGGGACATCGGCGAAAAGTGGCTGGTGATCGCAAAGATGGAGAAGGAGCTGTCAAATGGCGTCACGCTCCTCTCCGGCATTAGGGACGCGCGAATGGACAGCGGCAAGTACGGATTTTGAGGGCAAACTTGAGGAGATGACGGTCATGATGTTTAGAAAAGCACGCGCAGCCACAGGATTTTTCGCGCTCGCCATCGCGGCGCTGTTCGTTGCCGCGCCTACGGCGTGGGCCGAGGCGCAGCACGAAAAACATATCAACATGTCGACAAAACTCATGCAGGAGATGCAGGGCCAGAAGGACGCAAGCTCGCTAGCGGACACGCTGAAGTCGGCGAAAGGCGTAGCGATATTCCCGAGCGTCATACAGGCTGGCCTTGGAATCGGCGGCATGAGCGGCGAGGGCGTGGTGTTCGTCAAACAAGGCGACGGATGGGGCGGCCCCTCCTTCGCGTCCATAGTAGGCGGGTCGTTCGGCCTTCAGATCGGGGTGAAGGAGGTGGGGCTCGTACTCGTTATAATAAACGACGATGGGCTCCTGGCGTTCACTGGCGGGAAAAGCTTCAAACTAGGCGGGGATATCAGCGTAGCCGCCGGCCCAGTGGGCCGCGACGCAGGCGCCGCTACGGACTCGCGCGCTCAGGCGTCCATATACAGCTACTCGATGTCGAAAGGCCTGTTCGCCGGACTCGCACTGAGCGGCTCCACGATAAACGTAAACGGTGACGCGAACAAGGCCTACTGGGGCAAAGCGACCGACGCAAAAACTGCCTTGGCGCACAAAGCGGACGGCGCAAAGGTAAAACAGCTCATCAGCGAACTGAACAAGTTATCTAAACTGGCGAAGTAGCCGCAGGGCCGCTCCGATGCACACTGTCATTGCCCCTCCCCGGACAGGGCCGCGGCGAGTTTTACGAGCTTAGGACAGCACAATTTCCCAGAATTATGAGGGGTTCGAGGCCGACCCGTCGTCCTGGGGCATTTTGTGATAAAATTTGCTGGATATTAAAGACGAGGGGGCGGATGCGGGTGAAAAGGGTGAAGGCGTTTTTTTGTGTCGTCGCGGTTTTTTTTCTTTGCGGACACTTCGCGCTTCAGGCGCGGGCGAACGAGCTCGAGGGCTTCAGGGGACTGCGCTGGGGGACGGGCCTTTCGTCGCTCGGTTACGCGAAATTCATCGAGGAAATAGAAGGGATAAAGTATTACAGGAAGATGAACGACGAGATGCACTTGGGGACGGCCGGCATCAAGGACATCGCCTACGCCTACTCGCAGAAGGGGCTCGTCGGCGTCATCGTGTTCTCAAAAGGGAAGGAGAACGCGCGCCTCATCTTCGAGACGCTGAAGCACGCATACAGCGCTCCGTCCAAACGCGGCGAAAACAATTACTACTGGCGTTTCGGAGGGGAGTCGAGCATATTTTATAACTTCAACCCGTCGAGCGAGAACCTCTTTGTATCTTATATGACGCAGGACGTTGCGGGGAAGCTCAGGCTTCCGAGACAGAGGTGAGGAAGCAGAGCAGCCACGCTTTGACCATCGGGTAAGGATGTCCCCCATCAACGGACTACGCCAGTTTGCCTGCGGCGTGCTCCACGGCTTCGAGGAGGGCCCCGGTTCCGACCATTTCGGCGGCCAATTGCTGCTCCTTGAAGAGTATTCTGTCGTTGTCCATGGCGGAAATTCTTTCCCTTATGAAGGCGTATGCGGCGGACGTGCCGACGCCCATTCGGCGCCGCTCCTGCAGGTCAATGGCTTGGGCGGCGCACATCAGTTCTATGCCGAGGACGGCTTTCACGTGATCAGCTATCGTCTGGGCTTTTCGGGCGCCTATAGTACCCATGCTGACGTGATCCTCCTGGCCGGCGGAAGTCGGGATGGAGTCGACGCTTGACGGGTGGGCGAGTATCTTGTTCTCGGAGACGAGGGCGGCGGCGGCATACTGGGGAACCATGAAGCCGCAGTTCAGGCCGCCGTGTTTGACGAGAAACGCAGGGAGGCCGTGATTGAGGGCGGGGTCAACGAGTTTGGCGACTCGCCGCTCGGAGACGTCGCCGATCTCGGCCATGGCGATGCCCAAAGTGTCGGCGGCTATGGCGACCGGCTGGCCGTGGAAGTTACCGCCTGAGTAGACGTCGCCAGTGTCCGCGAAGACGAGAGGGTTGTCCGTAACAGCGTTCATCTCATTCTCGACGACGGACGCGACGTAGGCGGCGGCAATCCGGCTCGCGCCATGTATCTGCGGGATGCAGCGGAGGGAGTAGGCGTCCTGCATACGCAGCTCGCCCTGCTTGGTCGTGTACTCGCTGCCTTCGAGGAGCCTCATCATGTTCGCGGCGACGTCCATCTGGCCCGAGTGCCTGCGAGCCTTGTGGATGCGGGGGTCGTATGCGTTTATTATCCCGCGCAGCGACTCCATAGTGAGGGCGCCTGTCACGTCGGCGGATTTGAGCAAAATCTCCGAGTCGGCGAGGGCGTGGGCGATTATGGAGGTCATGCACTGCGTCCCATTTATGAGGGCAAGCCCCTCCTTCGCCCGGAGGGTTATCGTCCCGATGCCGGCCCGGAACATCGCGTTCTCCCCGCTCATCACGCTCCCCATGTACTCGGCCTCGCCCAGGCCGAGCATCGGCAAAACCATGTGGGCGAGCGGGCAGAGGTCGCCGCTCGATCCGACGGAGCCCTTCTCCGGGATGACGGGATGTACGCCCTTGTTGAGCATCTCGATTATCGTCTCTATGATGATTGGCCTGACGCCGGAGAGTCCGCTCAAGAGGGAGTTCGCGCGCATGAGAAGCATCCCTCGCACGACGCGCTTAGGGAGTGGAACCCCAACGCCGCAGGCGTCGGAGAGGATGAGGTTTATCTGAAGCTGGTTCAGATCCTCCTCTGGAACCGCAACGTCCGCGAAACGGCCGAAGCCGGTGTTTATGCCGTACATTGGACGACCCTTCGCTACGAGATCGTCGACCACTAACCTGGACGCCTCGACCCGCCTCATGGCCCCCGGATCGGCCGCGACGCCAGCGCGCCCCATCGTCACTGATAAAAGGCGCCCGACGCGCAGACTGCCTCCGTCAAGCAAAATATCACTCATAACAGCATCCTCCCTGTCGTATCCGTCATTGTCGTCCCGGTAAATTCACTTGCTGGAATTAACGAATATAAGTCTTTACCGGTCGCTCGCTGATATTGCTGAGGTAAAATACATAAGAATTATGTGTAATTTTTTCGAGATCCAGGGCATCGATCTTCTCCGCTCCATCATGCCCAATCAGCGTAATTGTGTCGCCAACTGATACGCCGTCAATATCCGTCACGTCAATAAATGTCTGATCCATGCAGACGGAGATCAACGGGGCGCGTTGGCCTCTAACCAGCACATGCCCACCCTTTTTTCCAACGTCTTCTAGGTAGCCGTCACCGTAGCCAAAACTGCCTATCGCAATCTTTGTATCCCGTTTTGCGGTAAAGCTGCGCCAATATCCAAGCCGGTCTCCGGCGCCGACGGTATTGATGTTCGTGATAAATGAGCGCCACTCCAGCACGGATTCGAGATCGAGGCGATTAGTCAGATCCGTGCACGGATCGTATCCCAACCATAACAGGCCAGTGCGCGCCATGTTGTAATGCGCTTTGGTAAAACGGACGATGGAAGGCGTGTTGGAAGCATGTATAAACTTAGGTTTGAACCCGAAAGCCCGAATTTTTGCAACTGCGGCGTCGAAGCGGGCAATTTGCTCCTCAGTGAACGACGGGTCGTTGACCTCGGCTTCACTGAAATGAGTAAACACGCCCTCGACCTGAAGACAAGTCAGGTTGTGGATTGTTTTCAGCAGCTCGCAGAGCTCGGCATCGCCGCGAACGCCGATACGTCCAAGGCCGGTGTCTATCTTTATATGGACACGGGCGGTTTTCCCCGTCTCTGCCGCGATTCGAGAGAGCGTCCTGGCGTATTCGCTGTGGAATAGCGGCGTGATTAGGTCTTCCTGAACCGCATAAGGTATGTTGTTGTCCGGGAGACCGCCCAACACCATGATATCCTGCGCAATCCCACATTCTCGGAGTTGCTGTGCCTCTCGAACCTGCGCTACCGCCAAGCGGTCTACTTCGCATTCCGCCACCAGGAAGCGCGCCATTTCCAGAAGTCCATGTCCGCAGGCATTTGCCTTCAACACAGGTAAAATTGTTACTTCGGGGCCGACATGCATCCGTATTTTTTCCATATTCCGGCGAACCTTGCGCAAATCAATCTCTATAAACGAATTTCCCATCCGTATCATTTATGAATGTCCCTCCCTCCAGTGGGGATTACAGATATTACATGAGATAACCTGGATACTGAAATATATTCACAAGGCAAGCTTTTGTCAATCTTGCGCGTTTATAAAAAATCATCTTTATTGTCTTGCGGAAGTTGCCTGACTAAAATATAGCTAATTATTTTGATGATAAATTGATCCCTTTGATTATATAATTATATACGGGGTATCTTTGTATCGACTTTTGTCTTCTGCAATATACCTCTTTATCATAGAGTGAGGAGCTGATGTGTGATGTTCGACGCTGCTGGAAAAGTATTGGAGATACGGCTCGGCTTCCCGGACGGGCTTCCGCCGAAGTCAGGTTTCGAGCCTGGGATCAGGCGCGCTCCCAACAGGGGGCAGCATCTCACGGAAAAAGAGACGGTTCTGGCGCTCAAAAACGCTCTGCGCTATATCCCGGAGAAGTTCCACTGCGAGCTCGCCCCGGAATTTCTTGCGGAGTATCGCGAGCGCGGTAGGATCTATGGCTATCGTTTTCGTCCGCAAGGCCGCCTCTACGGAAAACCCATCGGCGAATACGAGGGGAAGTGCGTTGAGGGCCGCGCTTTTCAGGTGATGATCGAGAACAACCTCGACTTCGACGTCGCGCTTTATCCCTATGAGCTCGTGACGTACGGAGAGACAGGACAGGTCTGTCAGAACTGGATGCAGTACCTGTTGATCAAAAAATACCTGAAAGTCATGACGAGGGATCAGACCCTCGTGCTGGAGTCCGGGCACCCGCTCGGGCTTTTCCGTTCAAACCCGTCCGCACCGCGCGTCATCCTGACGAACGGCCTCATGATCGGCCTGTTCGACAATCAGACTGACTTCGCTCGCGCGTCTGCCCTCGGCGTCGCGAATTACGGCCAGATGACTGCCGGCGGTTGGATGTATATAGGCCCACAGGGCATAGTCCACGGAACTTACAACACGCTGCTGAACGCGGGCAGGAAAAAGTTCAGCCTTCCTGAGGGCAAGGGCCTAGCCGGGCATCTGTTCGTCTCGTCCGGCCTGGGCGGCATGAGCGGCGCACAGCCGAAAGCCGCCGACATATCCGGCGCCGCCTCCATTACCGCCGAGGTCGACCCGTCCAGAATAGAAACACGCCACAGCCAGGGATGGATCCAGAAAAGGACAGCGAACCTCGCTGAGGCCTTCGCTTGGGCCGAGGCAGCGATGGCCGAGGGCCGGGCGCTCTCCATCGCTTACGAGGGCAACATCGTCGATCTGCTCCAGTTCGCTCTGGACAACGGCAAAAATATCGAGCTGCTCTCAGACCAGACGTCCTGCCACGCCGTGTACGAGGGCGGTTATTGCCCGCAGGGCCTGTCGTTCGACGAGCGCACGCGCCTCCTGCGCGAAAACCCGGACGAGTTCCGCAAAAACGTGGACAAAAGCCTGCGAAGGCATTTCGAGCTCATAAGAGCCCTTGTCGCGAAGGGCTCTTATTTCTTCGACTACGGCAACTCGTTTATGCGAGCCGTTTTCGACGCGGGCGTGAAGGAGATCTCGAAAAACGGCACGGACACGTACGAGGGTTTTGTCTTCCCCTCTTACGTTGAGGACATAATGGGCCCGCTCCTCTTCGACTACGGCTACGGCCCGTTCCGCTGGGTCTGCCTCAGCCGCGACCCAGAGGATCTGCGCAAGACAGACAAAGCCGCGATGGACTGTATCGACCCGACGCGGCGCTTTCAGGATCACGACAACTGGGCCTGGATACGCGACGCGGACAAAAACAAACTTGTCGTCGGCACTCAGGCGCGCATCCTGTATCAGGACGAAGAGGGCCGTATGCGCATAGCGCTCCGCTTTAACGAGCTCGTGCGAAACGGCGAGATCGGCCCGGTCATGATCGGCCGCGACCACCACGACGTCTCCGGCACTGACTCCCCGTTCCGTGAGACGTCCAACATCAAGGATGGCAGCAACGTCATGGCCGATATGGCCATACAGTGCTTCGCAGGCAACTGCGCGCGAGGCATGAGCCTTGTCGCTCTCCACAACGGCGGAGGCGTCGGCACTGGCAAGGCCATAAACGGCGGTTTCGGCCTCGTGCTCGACGGCAGCGCGAGGGTCGACGACATCATCCGCTCCTCGATGAGCTGGGACGTTATAAGCGGCGTCGCAAGGCGAGCCTGGGCCCGCAACGAACACGCCATGGAGACGTCGGCCGAGTTCAACGCCCGCCGAAGCGACGGGCACATTACGCTGCCATATATTGCCGACGAAGGCTACCTCGGTGAGCTGGTGAAAAAATAATGGCGTTTTTCGAAGAGAAGATAGAAAAATTTCTTGGCGAGCTGGCGAGCGACGCGCCGGCCCCCGGAGGCGGCAGCGTCGCGGCTCTTGGCGGCGCGCTTTCGGCCGCGCTCGTGTCGATGGTCGCTAACCTGACAGTCGGCAAGGAGAAGTACAAGGACAACTGGGCGGCAATGGCTGGCGTGCGTGAGCGCAGCGAGCATTTGAGGACGGAGTTCGCGAGGCTTGCGGACGAGGACACTGAGTCGTTTAACGTCTTCATGGCCGCGATGAAGATGCCCAGGGACACCGACGAAAAAAAGGCCTCCCGCAAAAAGGCGATGGAGGAGGCGTCGAAAGGCGCGACCGAGATCCCCTTGCGCACGCTTGAAAGCTGCGCAAGGGCTTCGGAGGTTGCGCTCGATGCCGCGAAGCTAGGGAACCCGAACGCGGCAAGCGACGCCGGCAGCGCCGCGCTTTTTGCCGAGGCCGCCGGCCGAGCTGCCGCGTACAACGTGAGGATCAACCTACCAGGCATATCTGACGAAGCCTTCGCGGCACAGGCACGCGAGAGGATGTCGAAGGCGCTTTCGTCGATCGATGATCTCTCACGCGAAACAGAAAAGGTCATGGACGGGCTTCTGGGTTAAAATGAACAGCGGGGACGCTTGCGTGTCCCCGCTGTTCGTTACGTCTGTCGCGAGTGGATTTTAGCCGCTTTACCTCCGCCTGCCGAAGATGCGGAGCAGGAAGAGGAACATGTTGATGAAGTCCAGGTAGAGCGTCAAGGCGCCTAAGACTGAATATTTGGCGGCGGTGTCGTCGTCGCCTACGCTCGCGGAAAGTCTGCGCAGTTTCTGCGTGTCGAAGGCGGTGAGACCGATGAAGACAAACACCCCCATGATGGCTATAACGAGGCTCGTCTTTTCGCTCGCGACAAATATGTTGATCAGGCTGGCTATGACGATGCCGATCAGACCCATCCTGCAAAAGCCGCCCAAGCCCGTGAGGTCGCGTTTTGTCACAGTGCCGTACACGCTCATGGCCCCGAACATGCCGGCGGCGCTGAAAAACGCCGACGATATCGACTCACTCGTGTAGACCAAAAAGATCGAGGATAGCGTCAGGCCGTTCAGGATCGCAAAGACAAAAAAGAGCGCGCTCGCCGTCGTCGGGTTCATAGCGGCGACCTTGGCCGACAGGAAAAAAACTATGCCGAGCTCCGCGAGGGAGAGAACTATGATCGGCATCATCCCCCTGCCGAACAACATGTAAATGAGCTGCGCGGACGTCGAGACGTAATACGCCGTAGCGGCCGTCGCCGCAAGGCCGAGCGCCATCCACATGTACACTTTCGTCATGAACCCCTGCGCGACTATGTCGTTTGCGCTTGAAATTCTTCTATTCCCATATTCCTGCATTTTCAAATCCCCTCCTCAATGTTTTGTAAGGATTATATCTTCTAAACGTCAAACAGGCAATACGCCGGAACGCTGGCTGGATAAATTGCCCGTCTTATTCTAATTCTAATTCTAATTCTAATTTTGAGTCAAATAAAAGCATCTTTGACTCAAAATTGGAATTACCTAAGGCCGAAGAGCTTATCCATTAGCCCGTACCTCAAGCCCCGGTCGAGAACCGTCAGTGCGCCGGCGTCTGCGAAGGCCGTCAACTCCCGTACGATACAGGCGCCGGCGAGGATTATATCCGCTCTCTTAGGGTTCAGGCCGGCGATTTTGACTCTATCGCTCACGTTCATCGACGAGTACAGAGTTATCTGGCGCGAAATCTCAGCCGCGTCGAGGACTGTGCCGGAAACTGCGTCAGGATCTGAAGAGGCGAGGAAAACAGACGCTAATGTGGCGATGGTGCCGCCCACCCCGACAAATCGCGATATGCCAGAGACAGCGTCCCTGGCGGCGGAGTCTCCCAACTCCCGGCGCACCCTCCGTCCGGCGTCTACGATGACACCGTCAGGTATCGGGCCGTCGATCCAGCTGAAAAACTCGTTGTGCAACGCGAGCGCCCCTATGGGGACGCTACGGCGAAACGTTTGGCCGGAGCGTCCGCCGATCGCCATTTCGCTGCTCCCTCCCCCGACGTCGAAGACGCATACGTTCGAGGTTTTTGACGTGCCAGGCGCGTCCGGCGGCATGGCCGACATCACTGCCCTAAACGAGAGGCCGGCCTCCTCGTCTCCCGTTATAATTTTCACGGCGACGCCGCTTTTTTCTGCTACGAGATCGACAAATTCAGAGGAATTACCGGATTTGCGCACGGCTTCCGTTGCGACGGCTATTATGTCGCCTGCGTCGCCACAGCCGAGCGACAGCGCCTCACGCGTCATATCCGCGATGGCGCCGGCCGCTCTCTCCATCGCCTCACGAGACAAATTGCCGTTTTTTGCCGCCCCCTCGCCGAGCCGGGCGATCTCGACGCGATCGGCGAGTCTCTCGGCGCCGCCGTTCGTCTCCCTCATCACAAGCAGCTTGACCGAGTTCGTGCCTATATCCAAAACAGCCCTGACGGACATTTTTCATCGCCCCTTACACTTTTCCAAAATAAAAAACTCCCGGCCGGAGCCGAGAGTCGTCTGCTGGATTTATTCGCGAATTTTCAGCTCGCGGACTCTTTGTGCTCGACATTTATGAAGTGCAGCATCTCCTCGAGGATTTTGTCCGCTTCCTCGTAGGAAACTTGACAAGTGCCGACTGCTTTGTGACCGCCACCACCGTATTTGAGCATCAGCGAGCCGACATCTACCGTCGACGTTCTGTTCAGGATGCTGTAGCCGACGGAGAAGACGCAGAACTCCTTGTCTTTGCCGTCGAATATGCGGACGCTGATGTTCTGGTACGGGTAAAGCGCGTATATTACGTGCCTGTTGCCCACATAGGTCTCAGGGACATCCCTCAGATCGGTGACGATCACGTCTCCCTCGGCCGTCGAATACTCGAAGATCATTTGGAGAAAGTGGGGTTTATGTTCCTCGTAGCGTCGGACTCGCTCCTGAACATCCTCTATGAGGAGAATCTCGTCCACGGTTTTTGTCCGAAGCTCCTCTATCAGCATGAGCATAAGCTGGTAGTTCGATATCCTGTAGTCGCGGTAGCGTCCGAGGCCGGTGCGGGGATCCATCATGAACGAAAGCAACTCCCACCTCGTCGGGTTCAGTATCTCGTCCCTCGTGAACTGGGCCGAGTCGGCTTTGTCGGTTGCGACGACCATCTCTTTGAACTGGCCGAGTTTTCCGTCGCCGCCGTAATATTCATATATTACCCTCGCGCAACTCGGGGCCGGGTAGCTCGATCCCACGAACTCCTCCGTCCCTGAAAGTCCTCTCTCCGCTTCGCTGGTGTGGTGGTCGAACCAGATGCCGCAACCGGGTACATAAGGGATATTGACGAGGATGTCCTCCTTGCTGACCGGTATGATGCCATCCTGGATGTCCTTCGGATGGACAAATTTTATGTCCTCATATAAATTGAGTTCTTTTAAAAGAACCGCGCACATCAGACCGTCATAATCGGAGCGCGTCAGCAGTCTCATACGTCAACCCCCCACTGTCCTGTAAAAATTTTTTTTGCCTTTTACCTCGAATTCAGGAGCTTATTCAACCGAGTGCAATTTTACCACCTTGTCAAAACTATTTCAGCACAAAAAAACCAATAATACTGCAATAATGGATGCTATTTTGGACGAAATCTTTTCTGGAATCTTTCTCCTCCACCGCTACAGTATATCAAAGCAACCGCCTTATTCCAAGGGGCGTGGGTTCTCGGGTCGATCGTCAGAGTAGCGTGGGTCAGCGCCAGATTACGCGTCGACAGGAGCGAATGTCTGAGTGCCTCGCCCTGAAAACCTGGCGAACGGAACAGCACGTCGGCCACCCACATTATGGAGTCATAAGCAAGAACAGTGCCGGCGAAGTCCCCCCAAAGAATTTGCTCGTTGTATTTGTCCCTATAGCTGCTTCTAAACGACATGAGCTGCGGATCGTCCGGCGAGGCCTGCAATATCCACCAACTGTTGTCAATAGCGCCCCCTGCCTCGCTCCTCAAAAGTTCGTCATACCCGGCGCCGAGTATCGGGCCGTCGTAACCGGCGCCGCGAAGGGCCTGCGCGGCCCTCGCCACGCCTAAATCAGGTTCGCAGGCGAACACAACGGCATCGGCGCGAGAGAGGATTATTTCGTCGGCGTCTCTATTGCGAAGCCCGTGAGTGCCAAGGGAGAACTCGTAGGCGATTTCGCCTCCCCTGGGCGCGATCTCCGCGGCAAAGGCGCGTCTAACCTCGACAGAGCGCTCGTCCTCGGCGCGGAACACAAGCGCCGCCCGATTGCGGCCAAGCCCCTGGGTGAGGAAATATGCCAAAATCATACCCCTGTAAGAGTCGTCGAACGATGTCCGAAACGAATACAGCCACGGCCTCTCTCCGGAGGCCATAGTGACGCCGAGAAGACCGGACTCCGTCGATATGAGCGGCATCTCGTACCTGTCGGCAAGATCGGCGAGCGACTCGTTCACACGGTCGCCGCAGGCTGAGATCATGGCTGTGATCCTTCGCTCCCTCAAAATGGCCTCGACGACGTCCGAAGCCTCGCTGGGGTTCTGCGGGACGTCGTGTGCATTGATACGCAGCATCATCCCCTTCACGCCTCCTGAGGCGTTCACCTGGTCGGCAGCGAGCTGCGCCCCCTTCAGGCGTACATGACCAAACGCCGCGTCCGCCCCAGAGAGGTGGGCAAGGAACAAAATTCTGTGCTCGTCGTCCGCCACGATCCGCGTGTCCGTTATCCGAACGAACAGACCCACAAAAAGGGCCATTATGCCCAAAAGCAGGAAACCGTTTCTGAACGCCTTTTTCCTGAGGTGCGCCGTTCGAGGGCGCTTGGCTATCTCGTCGTCGACATCGTCCAGGTCATCCAGAAAGCCGCGTCGCGCCTCTATTTTCCCGTTTGTTTGCTCTTCGGCGTCGTCCTCCAGAATCGCTGATATCGCGTCGGCGGCCCAGAGGGCTGACGGCTGTGAAAAACCAAGGTTGTCGCAAAAGCCGGCTATTATGAGCTCGCGTTTCTCCTCGAACTCCGAGGCGTCCGGTAGCGGGCCCCGTCTCATGATATCGCGCAGGGCAAACGAGAGCAGGAATATTTCGTGTCTGCAGTCGCCGCATTTATCCTCCAAAAGCTGGCCCAAACGCTCAGGATCTTCAAGCAGCGAGACCCCATATACTTTTAGAAGCTCCCTCGCGACGATAACAGGCTTATCGTTCAATGTTCCACTCTCTCTCTTTGTCGCCCCACGTCATGTGAATCAAAATACCGAATTTATTATACAGTATAACTTCCGGGTTGATTCATTTCTGCTGGAGAACATCGCGTCTGGAATCACCGGGCGCGAGGCTTTGAAAGGAAAATACCGGGAGAAGGGCATGTCTCAGGAAGAGAGGTTTTTCATTTCCGCGCTCCTGCGTTTTTTACGATCTTTTCATGCGGGAGAAATTTCAGGAGAATGTCGTGGAGATCGGAGACGATGATCGGTTTCGCCAGAAAGCCGTTCATCCCGGCAAGGAAAAACTGCTCGCGGGCATCTGAGACGACGTTCGCGGTCAGAGCCACTATCACCGAGTCCAGATGTCGCGCCCCGAGCGCCCTTATCGCTTTTGTCGCGTCCAAACCATCGACGTCAGGCATCATGTGATCCATGAATATTATGTCGTATTCCGCAGCGGATGCTTTTTCTATCGCCTCTTGGCCGCCCGACGCGGTCTCGACATTCACGCCGCACCTGCGCAGGAGACCCTCTGCGACGGAAAGGTTAACGGGATTGTCGTCCACGACCAGAACGAAGGAATCTTTTGTCTGAAGATCCTCCACAGCGACGCTCGCTGCCTCTTTTGTCTCCTTCTTGTCGCGCCCGTTCAGCAGGTTCGCCAATGTGGTCGGGAGCAAGGGCCTCGTCAGGATGTCCATGAAATCCGGATCCTTCTGATCCAGCACGTTTTTCAGCATGATGAAGCGAGTTTCGGTCATGAAGCTGTACGCGCTCACGCGTTCCTTCCCAGAGGCGTCGAACAGGACGTGAGTGTAGCCGCCCTTGCCGAGTCTCTCAATGGTCATGTCAAGATCCTTCATGACTACGTGCTCCACGCCGAAGTTCTTGAGGGCATATTCCAGCGCGTCGGCGTGATAGTGATTCGGCTCGTAGCAGAGAACCCGAATGCCCTTGATCTGGATGTTCGCGAGGTCTTCGGCGTCGAAACGGTCGCATATCACAAAAAACGAAAACGTCGAGCCCACGTTGTAGACGCTCTCGACGCTGATCTCGCCCTCCATAAGTTCGACGAGGCGTCTGGTTATCGCGAGACCGAGCCCGGTGCCAGAGATATTTCTGTTTTTGTGAGTGTCCAACTGCTGGAACTCGTTGAAGAGCTTGCTTATCTCCTCTCTTTTGATGCCGACGCCTGTGTCTTTCACGGAGAAGCTGAGCTTCAAGCGTCCGTCCCGCAATGTCTCGGACCATGCATCGAGGGAGATGCAGCCCTTGTTCGTGAATTTGACGGCGTTGTTCAGGAGGTTGACGAGGCACTGGCGAAGTCTGAGATCGTCGAGACAGACGACAGCCGGCATGTCGCGCGCGATGCGCGTTGTAAGGGCTATGCCCTCTCCGTTCGCCTTGATGTTTACAATATTCACGAGGTCGTTCAGGAAGGATGAAAAATCGAAGGGTTTCGATACGATCTCCATCTTCCTCGCTTCGATCTTCGAGAAGTCAAGGATGTCGTTGACTATGTTCAGAAGGGATATTGCGGCGGTCTTGATGGCCATGGCGCGCTCCGCCTGCTCGGAGGAGATGTTGTCCGAGAGCGTCAACTCAGTCATGCCTATGATGGCGTTCATAGGGGTTCTTATCTCATGGCTGACGTTCGCCAGAAAATCGCTTTTTGCCCTGGTTGCCGACTCGGCCTCGTTTTTCGCCTCCATGATCGGGGTTATGTCCACCCACTCGAAAAAGCGTGAAATCCCGTACTCTTCGAGCAGCGACGAGCGCAGCACGAACCAATGTATGGAGTTGTCGACCACGGCCTCGAAATTTCTCTCGACGTACCCGCCCTGCTCGATTATCTCCTGGAACATCATCTTCATGTCGCCGGTAGGTAGCAGGTCGAGCAGGGCGGAGTATTTCGCGTACTTCATGTGCGAGATGCCGAGCCATTCGGCGAGGGACGAGCTGATATACTCGACTTCCGCCTTGTCGTTTATGATTGCCATGTAGCTCGGCGTCGTTTTCATGATGGTCTCGAACGTGTGGCCGGATTTCTCTATCGTCTCGGCTTTGCCCTGAAAGAACGAACAGCTCCAGAGCAGCATCATGCAAATTGTGTCGTAGCCGAAAAACTGCGTTGCTGTCCACATGTTCGCGAGCCTGGCGCCGCTTGCGCCGGCCGCTAAGATCAACCCGCCAGCGAGCGCGTTCGAAATGCCAATGTACACGAAGAAAGAGCGCCTGTCGAGGTAAGTGAGGCTGATGACGCCGCAGCCTATTAGGTATGCGAAGTACATTCTGTTGCTGCCGCCAAAAGCGGCCGTAAGCGTCCCTACCAACGCGAGCGCGGACGGGATGACCCAGGCGGCCGTCCCCTGTCTGTCGATCCATCGGTTCGCGAAGATGGAAGCCGCGGCCAGCAACAGACCAATCGGCAGCTTCCACGCGGCCCCGAACGATGTTATGATCGTATGAACCAGTATGAAAGCTGCGGCGACAACCTCGGCGTGGCGCTTATTTAAATACCGTTCGGCCCTGTCAGTGAAGCTTTGCAAGATATCGTCCCATCATGCGCGCAAGGCGCGGACGCCCTTTGGACATACGAAGTCTACGGCGTAGGGGATAATCTCAAAATCTATAGACGTGTTGTAAAATCTTTCGCCATCAGCGCAGATGCACATCACGTTTTCGGAGGAGACTGACACGCGTCTGCCGGTGTGGTGCGAAATATAGTCGAACCATTTGCCATGCTGCCCGTTTATGTAGTCGTGCATCAGACGCAGTTGTTTAAACCGGGACGTTTTTTTCACGAGATAAAGGTCGAGGAGACCGTCGTTCGGGACGGCGCCAACTCCAGGCTTCAGGTTGATTCCATAACAGGGTTGGTTTGCGGCCAGAATGCTCACGTAGTTGCCGTCGAGCTTCACCCCGTCGAGGTTTATCCTGTAATTTTCCCCCGAGTCGGATCTGAGTAAATAATAAACGGCTGCGAGGCGATAGCAGACGTCGGCGTTATATCCCACCCAGTCCATGAGTGCCTCGCCGGTGCGGCCCGACGTCGACTCGACGCCAAGGGCGCCGAAGGCGATACTGTAATTGAACCCGCACCGGATGACGTCGACCGCTATTGTCTCTGAGAACGCGAGATTCCTCAGAGACTGGAACAGGTACAGCTTGTCATCCCCAAAGCAGCGAACGAACGAGTTGCAGCGCCCGAGCGGATAGTTGGCGATCTGCACGTTAGGAAGTCCGATCGCGCCGTTTACGACCTCGAACAGCGTGCTAGTCCCTCCGACCGCGTACACGCGCACGAATTCGCCTGTCTCCTGCACGTACCTCCTGACGAACCCCACCGCGTCCCTCTTCCACCTCGTAATGTGGATGTCTCCGCTAAGCTGGGAATGGTTGTCCAAAAACGCCCGGATTTTTCCGATCGCGTCTTTCAAGTGTCCTTTCAGACCGTCCGCGACCGGGTTTACGATAAAAAGATGCCTCATATTGATTCAATCCTTCCTCAGGATTTGGCCCAGCAGAGACATGCTGTCCATTGCTTCATCATATTCCATGCTGTTCAGCAGTTCATCAATTTTACGCAGGCGCTCGTTTATCGCGGGTTCATATTCAAATCTGGAGAACGGGGTCATTATATCGATTGCGAGAAACATGTTGTACTTCCTGCATGCTTCAATCGCCCTCGGAAGGGCGAGCGCAAGTTCCTCGACGCTTCCGGGCGACGTTGGTTCGTCGTCCTCCTCTAAAGCGGAGCGAAGTGTCTCCATAAAGGCGGAGAGCGACGAGACAAAGCTAGGGTATCCCTGTTCGCACAGATCAGAGCTGCCGGCTTTTGCCGCTTTCTCGAGACTGAAAGCGACGTCGCCCAACGTGTCGGCGCCGACGCTGTACAGCGCTCCTTTCATTCCGTGGATCTCAATCGCGAAGTTTCGAAGATCTCCTTCGGCAAGGAGCCCTTTCGATTTGTCGACGCCGGTTTTGGAGCTCCCGAGGAATACCCTCAGCAGCTTCAGATAATTTTCCTGTGAATCGCCGGATAGCATAACTCCCCTGTCCACGTCGAGCTCTTCGATTTTGCGGAGCGCTTCCATGAGAGGCGTGGCGTTATCTCTTTTTGTGCTGCCAAAGCCTGTGAGGATCGAGGCTGAGATATTGAGTGATTCAGGCGCAATAGGCAACGCGACGTCCCGTGCCATTTCCTTCTGCGACATGATGTACGAAAGCGTCTCCGATATGAAAACCAGGTGCGCGTCGTCGCTGACGAAGACCCCGGCATCCTTGCCCTCCAATATGAAATATCCGCGAAGCTCGCCCGATATCATGATTGGCAGAACGCAGACGGAGGTCGTATCCATGTCCGCGAAGGAGACCTTACGCTCGAGCATCCCTCGCGAGTTCAGAAAAACGTACTTGTTGCCGGCTAGCAGCCCTGAAACGGCCTCGTGGTGAGCGTAGGTTTTGCCGGCGACGCTAAACCCGCATCCCGCGTCGAAGCGTGACTTAAGTATGGGGAGATCGTCCGTGATAAAAACGAGCGAGACCGAGCTTACGCCGAAAAACAGACAGATGTCCTGCGCCATTGCGTCGAACGAGTCCTTGATGTCGTCGTTCCGGTACACGGCCTCGTTCAGTTTCATGTAAAGATCAAGCAGATCGCCGGAGCGCTCGAGAAGAGTTATGTGCACTCTGAACTGCTCGACCATCATGTGGATGGCGCGCGAAACCATCCCTATCTCGTCGCGCGCGTCCGATGCCGCGATCTCCATGGCCATATCCCCGTGCGATATGGCCTGTGCCGCGGCAGCCAGGCTGTGCATGGGTTTCGTTATCGCCTGGGATATGTAAGCGAGAAGGGATGAGAAGAGCAGCAAGGCGATGATCAGGGAGACAGCAACCGGCACGAGAACCGGGGACATGGCCTCGTTTACCATTCCCTCCGGGATGGCCTCGTACAGATACAGGAACTGGTCGAAGCCGTCGAGGCGCAGCGGTTTGATGTACGCGTAAGCCTGTGCGTCCAGGAAGTGGGATTGTTCCCCGAATAAAAACATCTCCCTCGCTTCGTCGAAGGCGCTTTTGATCTCTTCGATCTGCGAGAAACCAAGGTCGTCTATGAACTTTCCGATGTCCTCGCTCTTCGGCGCCGATATCAACTGGTATTTATTGGTAAATAGAGCGGATACTGCGCCAGGCGGCGACTCCGTCCCCAGCAGCGTCTGGTTGAACAGGATATCGGCGCCGGCAACCCCTATTACTTTCCCGCCCCTTTTGACCGGCATCGAGAGGCTGATGGCGTTTTCGCCGCCCGCCCCGAGGCCGGAGTCGTACAGGGCGCTTATGTCCACATCGATGAAGGGCTGGCCTGTATCGGCCGGGATAGCGTACCAGGGGCACTCGTCAGGGTTGTCGATCGTATGCTCGTTCATGTCCGGCGTGGCTGCGTACGTCTCGCCGTTCCTCGTGAACGAACGTAAAAATCTGCCGCTCGGCGCGCCGGGGTAGTCGCTCGTGAATTCAGGATCTCGCCCGTCGAACGCCATAGGCTCATAGGCGAACCAACTGTTGAAAACATAATTATTTTTCATCATCGAAACAAGGGTATTTTCGGCTCGCTCCCGCGCGTCAGGGTAATCCGGGGCGATTTTTTCGAGCTCCGAGACGATCGTCAAAAGCGATACCCTCGCGCTGTCGAGGTGATCGCGCAAATTTGCCTCGTTGTACATAGCAAGCGCGCGCACGTCCGACCCAGCCTGAATTATTTTATCCCGATACACCGCTTGGACTATTATCAGCGACAACAGGACGAAGATAAAAAGAAATGGGATGACCGCGAAAAATAAAATCTTCTTCCAGATAGCGTCCCTCATTGCCTACTCTCCATCATAATGCCATTAAAGACGTCCCGTATGTATTCGCCGAGACCCCAATTGTGGAATGAGTATAACATTAACGGGAATTTTTTGAGGGAAATTGAGGATGGATTCATAGCGCAAAGACGTCGGCGTCCCGGCATCCGCTCTACTCCGTGTACATGCGCAGGTTGCGCATATTCCTCCGGTCGTGATAAAACGGATCGGCAAAATATTTGCGGTCGGTCAGTTCCTGGCTGAAGAGACCCTCATACCCATTTTTCAGCATATCCTCGATCATGCTGCGCAGGTTATGGCCCCCATCGCCCCAGACCAGATGCCCGTAAGGGCTGCCGTCCTGGAAATGGCTATGGATAATATTTGTGGCGCCGAATGCGTCAAACCAGTCCTGGATGGTTTCATTCGATACGGCCATCGCGCATATATCGATCATGACCTTGAAGTTGGGGTGATTCACTTCGTCGAAAAGATGCCTGATCTGGTTCAGCCGGTATCCGATCAATGATTCTTGAGGGCGCAGTGATTCGCACGAGATGAGCATGTCATACTCCCTGGCAACCTCGGATAGGCGCTGAAGCATTTCCACTGAGCGTTTGAAACCATCTTCCTCTGGTTCGTTCCAGTAGCCCCAGCCGGAATTCGCCCCCAGTATCTTGGCGCCAAGCTCGGCTCCGAATTTTATCCCGTTGGAGAAAAATCGAAAACACCTCTCGACAAGCTCAGGCTCCTTTACCGCGAATTGATAGCCGTAGCAGCAATTTTCAGGCGTGAAAACCGGGCAATTGAGCCCCCTTTGTTCCAGTTTTCCTCGGATTGGAGCGGCGTCCTGGCAACCTGCGTGATCCATCCAGAGCCCCTGATGCGCTCCAAGCAGTTCGACGTTCTTGATCCCTAGTTTTGCCTGGCAATCCAGGAAATAGTCCAGCGAGTAGTTATCGTAATGGATGTTGAGAACCGAAATTCGTTCAATATCAATCAACTTCATTGTCTAACGCCCCTCTGCATTTGAAGAACGGCTCGAACATCGCGATGTTGCGTCTGTCGGCTTCCATCGGATCGGCAAAGTATCTTCCGTCCGTGATTTTCTGGCCAAGGTATCCTTCATAGCGGTAATCATTCATTATGTTGATGTAATCCTCCAACGGGTGGAGTCCGTCGCCCCAAACGAGTTGGCCGTAGGGACGCCCATCGGCAAAATGAGCATGGACGATATCGCTGCCAAACGTTTCAAACCATTGCTTCACCGTCTCGCCAGCCACGCCAACGGCTGTCAGGTTCAACGCCGCTTTGACATTGGGGTGATTCGCCTCTTTCAGCAGACGTTCGAGTTGAGGCAGGGTTACGATCGTGTGGGATTCTTCCGGCCTGACAGTTTCCACAGCTAGCGTGACATCGTTGTCCGCGGCTATCGGAGCCAGCGCGATCAAGGTATTTGCCGCGCGCTCGAAAGTGCGGTTCGGATCCTCGTTCCAATCGCCGCCGCAACAATTTAGGGGCATGACTTTCGCACCCAATTTCCCGCACGCCTCGACGCCATTTTTGTAGTAACCCATGGCCCGCCTGTGAGCATATTCGTCATGGGCGCAAACCAGGAAATTGTACATGCCAGACTCCGGCGTGAAAACGCCTATATCAAGCCCGTATGATTCCACCTTTCTCCTGGCCTCAGCGGCGTCCTGACAACCGATGTCGTCCAGCAGAAAATGAGGCGCGCCGCTCCACATCTCAATCGTCTTGAACCCCAAATCGCGCTGACATCGCAAGAAATAGTCGAACGGATGATACATGTAGTGAACGTTCATGCCGGCAAGTTGTTCCCTGCGTAAAAACGCCATTGTCGGTATCCCTCCTTATTTTTTCTTATTGGTTCGGATTTGAATTTTGCCGCGGCAGCCAGCGCGTCCAGAGATAAGCCGGCCTATTCCACATCTCAGGCTGCTCGATCTTTTTTCTTCGTTTTGGCGTCGTCCTTGGTCACAAGAAACACTCCCACGCATGTGAAGCTCAAACTTACCAAAAGAGCAAAGGACGCGAGAGATTCGCCAAGCAACATGGCGGATGCCAGAGAGCCGAAGATAGGGAGCAAGAAGTTGAATATTACTACTTTGCTGATATCCACATACTTGTATAATTGCGTGGAGATGATCGCCGCAAGCGAAGCGCAAAACGCCAAAAGGACAAACGACTTGAAACCCTCCAGGTTGTGCGAAGCGTCGAGCCCTCCTCCGCCCAACGATCCGGCGGCGCACAGCGAAACTCCGCCTATCAGCGTCTGCCAACCGCACAGCCATAAAGCGTCCCGTCCCTGGGAAATGTACTTTAAATATATTGCCCCGAGCACACCCATGCTCTGAGAAAGGATTATGAGCAGGCCCCCAATTACGGAGAGGGTCAGCACTCCGCTCGTTATTTCAGCGATATTCAGCAAAACCACAGAGGCCAACCCAAGTAAGCACCCCAACAGCTTACGGATAGTGAATGGGTCATCCTTGAAAACGAACCCTGAGAATATAATCCCCACAAATGCGCCGGAACTTGACAGGATCGAGGCTTCAATGCCTGATGCGAGGGCAGACCCTATATACAGGAGAATGTACTGCGATATCGACATCAGCAAACTCAGTTTTAGCAACTGCGCCAATTCTCCTGAAGATTTGGGCAGGAATGGGGCGCCCCGGTAAAAACTGACGAGCAGCACCAGCGTCCCTGTTGTAGAAAGCAACATGCCGGCGAAGAAGATTTGAGTGAAAAACTCACTCCCGTTGATTTGGAACAGTTTGTAGCATAATTTGATCAATGGAAGCGACGCGCCCCACAAAAAATTCAAAAATACCGCGAAAACTATAACAAACTTCGGATTGTCGTAGATAACGCGGTCGCGTTTCTCAAGTCTTTCGCTTTGCTGTCGCATCGAACTGTTACCTTGGGGAAAATAGCGCTGATTTGCGCATGTCCGCTCTTAAACAGTCCGTTTTGGGTGCGCCGCTGGATTGACTTTCAGCGATGTTCCCTGATCGCGTTCAAAGCGACGGCTGAATTTTTCAAGTCTCCGCAAAATTTGCTCAAAGAAAATGCACATGATCCAGTAAATCACCGCTGCGACGATATACGCTTCGAAGAACTTCGACGATCTGCCGGCTACAATCTTAGCCTGCCCCATGACTTCTGCCACCGCCGCCGTAAAAGCAAGCGACGTATCTTTGACCAGACTGATGAAAGTATTGCCCATGTTTGGGATCGCATTGGTCAAAGCCTGTGGCAGGATTATACGCAGCAAAGCATTGGGCGTAGTCATCCCTATGGAATAACAAGCCTCCATTTGCCCAGGATCCACCGATAAGATCGCGCTGCGAAACATCTCCGATAAGTAAGCTCCAAAACACAAGGAAAAACAAAAAAACATGAAATAGACCGCTGGGACACCGCTGATATCAAATTTAGTGCCATATTTATAATTTATCCAGCGCAGGATGACTGGCACCCCGTAATAGGTAATTAAAATCTGAACTAAAAGGGGGGTTCCGCGCATAAACGAGATATAAACCGACGATAGCTGATGCAGGACAGGAATTTTATAAATCCGGAAAAGCGCCGTGGCCAGGCCAATAAGACAACCACAGATCATGGAGACGCATGTAATCTCCAAACAAACGGGAATCCCCCTTAGGAGTTCGGGGATGATTCGCAGCATAAACGGTATATCGAGTACTCTCATCAGTCAGCCCTCATCGTTTTCCTTAAATAAGATTGAAGCTAAATTTGTCTCAGTCGCAAACCAGCATTTTAAACGAAACGCGCGTCACCATAGCGATGATCACGCGTTTCGTTCTTTTTCTCGCTGCCGCCGTGTCCCCAGGCGGATGTTGGTTCATTTCAATCTATAAAGATTTAACGTTTATCCGCCGGCACTAACCGCTCGCGCTCTTCTTCATTTTTCCACTGCGCCATATTGACGACGTCTTCCACAAACTGCTCGCCCATGATTTCCCCTCTAAGTTTCTCCAGGAAATGGTCTTTGTAAAAATCGGCGATGTGTTTGTCGATAATCTCAGCGATTTTGCGGCCTTTTTCCGTATCCTGGCAGATCATGAACTGACCGGAACGCCACAAGCTGTCCCCGGTAGATACGACCAGATCCGCAATCCCTATGATCTCGCAGCGCGATCGGGCTATGGCCGGGTCTTCCAAAGTCGCGTCGATCCGTTTAGCGGCGACGTCCTGGAAAACACTATTGGAATCCCCCTCATAATACTGAATTTTGAACCCGTTAGGGTGTTCCTCGAGGAATTTCTCCATCATCATGGTGTAGTAGTTTCCAACCGTCCCGCCAAGGGTATAGCCATGACCGTAGATGTCGTCAATGCTCTTGATCTTCTCCTTATTGTCAGGATGAATCAGCAACTTGTTGGCGTTCGTGCTGTAAGGATTATGGCAGACAGCGTACATTTCGTCGCGTTCTTTCGTCCACCCCAGTTGCGTGGACAAAACGTCAAACTTATCGGCATCCAAGCCTGGGAACAGCGTATCCCACGCCCCCCACGCGTACTCGAACTTTACTCCCGGTTCGCGCCGGTCAATTTCCTTCATTACTTCAATGTCCCAGCCTTGCAGATTGCCGTTTTCGTCAACGTAGTTATACGGCGAGTATGTGCCCATTGTGCCAACGCGCACCACAATGGCGTCCGGATTATTCGGCGTCTCCTGCGTCCCGCTCTTCGGCATTTTATATTCCGCCGCCGCTTCCTGAATGAAACTGCCACCCGCCAAGTACGCCACTGTCAGCACAAAAACTGCCAACGCTTGGTAAAACCACTTCTTGCTCATCACCATACCCCCTTACCTTCCGACGAAGGTTTGTTAACAAGCGAAACAGACCAGCCGGTCTCTTTCGCTATGTCGCGAATAAATTTTCTATGATGCGGCTTTATTCAGCGTTTCCGTAAACCGGCTCAGAAACTGCCGCGTCCTCGGGTTTTGTGAATTGTCGATGACGTCCTTAGGCGAACCTGTTTCAACCACAATGCCCTCATCCATAAAAATAATCTGATCCGCAACCTCCCTGGCAAAATGGATTTCATGAGTTACGATGATCATCGTAATACCGGTATGCGTCAGGTTTTTGATAGTTTGTAAAACTTCGCCCACCAACTCCGGGTCTAACGCGGAGGTTGGCTCGTCGAGCAAGATCACGTCCGGATTTAAAATCAAGGCGCGCGCGATACCCACCCTCTGCTGTTGCCCGCCGGACAATTGTGACGGATAGTAATTGACGTGCTCTTCGAGCCCGACTTGTGTCAATAGTTTAATACTCTCCGCATAGGCCGTATTTTTTGGGATTTTTTTGACTTGAACTAAACCTTCCATAACATTTTCAACAATCGTTTTGTTCTTAAATAAGTTAAAATTCTGAAAAACCATCGCGGTCTTTCTGCGGATATTCAAGATGTTTCTTTTACTCACCTGCTTACAATCCACCTTGAGCCCGCCTATTCCAATCGTCCCTTCGTCCGCGCGCTCCAAAAAATTAATGCACCTTAACAACGTGGTCTTTCCAGAACCGCTCGGCCCTAAAATTGCCAACGCTTCGCCTTTGCGAACCTCAGCGTCAACGCCTTTGAGAACTTGATTTTGTCCAAAGGCCTTATGGATGTTTTCTAAACGGCAGATTATCTGTGCCTCACACATCTTCAATCACCTTTAATCATCGGTTGGCCCTTTGAAATATGTGGTTAAAACCTCCAGCTTCACACGCCAATACATTATAGCAGAGATGGCGAAAAAACTATATGGCTATCGACCCGCGCCAAGAGCTGATACGCTATGAATATTCCGCGTTCGGTTCTTATTCATGAAAACAACGCGAATTACTTCCCGGCGGCCAGCTCCGCTATTTCATGCATACGCCCCGGGATATTTATCCCTTGGGGGCAATGTTCAAGGCATTGTCCGCAGGAGACGCAGTTCAATGCCCGTTCGCCTTCGTCGAGAGTCCTGTAATTATTGTCGAACACGATGGGAGCTATGTTGGGGGAGACCTGAGCGATGATCCGGTAATGGTTGTATATCGCAAAAACTCGCGGAATATCGACGCCGGATGGACAGTCCATGCAGTAGCGACACGATGTGCAGGGGACGGCGCCCGATGCCCGGTAGGCAGTCGCCGCCCGCCCGAGGACATCTCGCTCGCTCTCCGAGAGAATATGGAAGTCCGTCATGGTCTTGATATTATCCTTCAACTGAGTTTCGTCGCTCATGCCGCTCAATACCGTGAGTACCCCTGGGAGCGACGCCGCATAGCGGAGCGCCCATGACGCCAGGCTGGCCTCATGATCCGCCTCCTTCAGTATCTTTTCCGCCGATGGCGAGAGTGTGGCGAGAGCGCCGCCGCGAACGGGTTCCATGACTATTATCGGGATGTCGCGCGTATAGAGCGTCTCGTACAATGTTTTGGAGTCGAGCGTCTCCCAGTCGAGATAGTTGAGCTGAATCTGCGCGAAGTCCCACTGATGCGCGTTCGTCACTTTAAGCAGAACCTCGGCGGAGTCGTGGATCGAGAAGCCAAGGCGGAGGATGCGTCCCTCCTCCTTTTTCCGCCGCAGGAACTCGTAGACCCTGTATTTTTCGGCGAGTTCATACCTCTCCCCGCACAGATTGTGCATGAGATAGAAGTCGAAATAGTCGACTTTGCACTTTCTCAACTGCTCGCTGAATATCCTCTCGACGTCCTCCTCGGACTCGAGCAGCCATGACGGCATCTTGGTGGCGAGGCAGTATTCCTCACGTTTATGCCTTGAGAGGGCGTCCCCCGCGAACGATTCGCTTTTCCCCTCGTGATACACCCAGGCTGTGTCGAAATAATTCACTCCAGCCTCTATAGCCATGTCGACCATGTTTCTCGCGGCGTCGGCGTCGATATCGCCCGCGTTGGTCGATTTGAGTGGCAGACGCATTAAACCGAAGCCGAGAAGCGTTATAGACCTGCCCACGCTCTCGAAGTACCGTTTTTCCATAATCTCACGATCCCCCCATGCTATACATTGCACTCTCATTATAACTCAGCGCAACTTAATTATGACTATTTAGTTGTCTCAGTATATGAGATATGCGATAACGCGAATTTTACAGCAAAAATGGAACTTGCTATAATACCTTGAGAAAGACGGCTATCATAATCATCATGCGGAAAGCGGAGGGAGGGCTATATGATAAAATCCGAACTCGAACGTATACCCGGCATTGGGAAGAACATGGCTCGACACCTGACCGACATCGGCTATACCACCATCGAATCCCTGAAAGGTCAGGATCCGAAGGCAATCTATCTCAAAGACTGTACGTACCAGGGCTGCAAAGTAGACAGGTGCGCTCTCTATGTTTACCGTCTCGCTGTTTATTATGCCGAAAACGATATCCATGAGCCGGATAAACTCAAATGGTGGAACTGGAAGGATTGAATGAACGTACCTGGATTCAACAGGCGGAGGCCAGCCATGGAGAGGAATCGTTTACGGGTTGTCCGATAGCTACGACTTTAGCCGAGAGCGGCGCCCTCCTTAGATCGCGCGTTCGGCGAGGACATGGGCTTCGTCTTCTAATTCAGTAGCTTCAGCCCTCTTTTCCCATGCTTTAGAAGCTACTTCGTGTACTTGCAATCTTCTATTTTTATCCGGCCAATAAATCAAAATATTTCGAGCGCCTTCTTCTTGAAGGACAGGTATTGAAGTTTCGGCTCACGGTGTCCAACTTCGGCTTCCGTAACATAAGAGGTCTTGTGCTAGTTCGGCCAGTAAAGAGTCAAGCCCACCCGTCATTTCAGCGTGAAGACGAAGGGAATCCGCGCGACAACCGCGTCGGTTCCCGCAATCTGGAATTTCCAGCCTTTGGCGGCTTTGAGCGCTGCCTCGTCCAGAGGGACGTGTCCGCTGCTTTTCTCAACTCGCACGGATTCGACGGTCCCGGACGCTATTGTCACGAGCAGCGTCACCGTGCCCTGCTCGCCGCGTTTCCTGCTTATCATCGGATATACGGGCTGGACTTTTTCCGTGACCGTCAGATTGGTCACGTCGACGACAGTCTGGCCTCTTTCCATATTTGAGCGCGAGCCGCCGCCTGCCAGAGGATTCGTCCCGGACGGAATGTCATTCTGCTCGGAACCTGCCAGGGACATGGCGGCGGCTTGTTCGGCCTCTTCGGCTTCCCCGGCGTCCTCTGGCTCGACCAGCGTTTCCTCGATCTCGGGCGACCTCGCTGGCTCCTCTTTTTTCTGAACCAGCTTTTCGATCTTTTGGATCAGCCTCGACGGCGGTTCCTTTACGGGAGCCGGCCTGGTTGGAGGCTTTAGCTGTTCCCGCTTTGCGGGTATGGGTTTTTCAGGCTGTTTCGGCAACGCGTTTTCGACCGTGGCCGGCGACGGGGATGTTTTATGTACGGCGCGCAGCGACACGAGGATCGCCCGGCTCTCCTGCCTCGCGCTCACAGACGTGTCAGGCGGCGTGAACGGGAGAAGAATCATCGCGTGGATAGCGAGGCTCATGGCCGCTGAGACAATCACGCGTCTCATTGCGTGACCTCCTCGAACGCCAACCCCACTTCGTCCAGGCCCATCGAGCGAAGGAGATCGAGAATCTCGGCGACATCACCGTAGCGAGCCTCCGTGTCGCCGGCGATCAGGATATCGTCGCTTTGCGCCACAGCCTGGGAGACGAGGGAAACAAGCTCGTCGCGGGAGATGGCTTTCCCGGCCCACAGCAGGGACGAGCCGCTCCCGACGGTCAATATCACGGGGTTTCTGTCCGAGACAGGAGGGGGGCTGCCGTTCGGTAAATTTACGTTCACCGAGCCCCGCACGAAAACTGTCGTCAGGACGAAAAATATTATCAGCATGAAAAGCACGTCGATGAGCGGGGTTACGTCGATATCGGCCGTTTGCCGTTTTTCCCGCTTCATGACGGCTTCCCGTTTATACCTGACGCCCTCGCGGTATATGAACGATGCGAGGCAACCAGAAATTCAGCGCCTCGCTCCAGCTTCTCTTCCTCTTTGTTTATCCTGCCGAGCAGTATGCCATGCGCAATTATCACCGGTATGGCGACCGCAAGCCCGGCGACGGTCGTGAAAAGAGCCTTCCAAATCCCTCCGGTCACGGCCTCGGCGTTCACCGAGCCGCCGAGGTTGAGCGTCTGGAACATCTCTACCATGCCGAGCACCGTGCCCAAAAGCCCCAGCAGGGGCGAGACGCGGGCGATGATTTC
>JAITOY010000017.1 GCA_031289775.1 Synergistaceae bacterium | reverse complement strand
GAGAGTAGGTCGCCGCCAGAATTAAATACGAAGAGCCCCGCGAGTTTTAATATCTCGCGGGGCTCTTCGCTATCCAAAGGGATTGGAAACCGGCGCCACTATGTCTATCACGGCTATCTCGGCAGGAGCGAAAAATCTCATAGGCGGGCCTACAAAACCGGCGCCGTTGCTGACGTAGAGGCTCGACCCCCTGCCGAGGCCGAGGAGCCCCTTGGGCTTTCCGGGTATCCTGTGCATTGAAGATGGGAGCGGCAGCAGTTGTCCGCCGTGAGTGTGGCCGGAGAGTTGGAGGTCGAAGATGCCGACTGTCGACGGCTCCACCACGGGCCTGTGGCGAAGCAGAACGACGAATTTCTCCCGCTCCTGTGGCGAGAGCGATGCCACGAGCGACTCGGACTTGGTCAGGTTTTCGTCCCTCTCGGATTGCCACGCGTGGTCGAGGTCGTCCGCGCCTAATAGTACGACCTCGCCCAGGTCGACTTTCTCGCCTCGCAGCAGCGTTACGCCGGAATTTTCGATGAACGCCGCGGAGTTCTCGAAACCCTCGTAGTAGTCGTGGTTTCCAGGGACGGCCCATACCCCGAGGCGTGGGGCGCTTTCGGCGATTTCGAGGAGTTTTTTTGAGAACGGGACGTAGTACGGAAGCTCACCCTTTTCGTCGCCGACGAGACCGTCCACGATGTCGCCCGTTATGAGCACTATGTCTGGTTTCGCCGCAAGGGTCGCGCAAACCGCCCTCGCGATCTGCCCGACATTCATGAATGGGCCGATGTGCAAGTCTGTGAGGTGGACTACGCGCAGATGTCCACCAGGAGGTAGTTTTTCAGTCGGAAGGACAAACGACGTGCTTCTCACATTTCTTGCCTCGACCAGGCCGTAGAGGCAAAGCGCTCCCGCGGCCGAGAGCGAAAGCCAGAGCGAGATTCGGTGAGCGTCCCCATACGACGGATGAAGATGATAGGCGATCTCAAGGACTAGCATGAAAAAAGCGGTGAACAGCACGAGAATGTTCCAGAAAGCCCCCCATCTCTGGAGAACGGATCTCAGGGATATTTTCCCGGTGGCGTTGCGCGGCGCGCCTACGTGCGGCGCGGCGGCCGACGACATTACAGCGGCAAGACCTATGCAGAGCCACACGGCTTCAGACGGAGTGCTGAGTCGTCTGCCGACCGCGAGGTAGAGATATACGTGGGCAAAAAATATAATGAGGAGAACGGCGAACCAGAAGTGTGGGCGATTCGAGAATCTCCTCATGTGCGGGGCATTTTTTTTCATATCTGGGACGACCAGAGTTTGCCAAGCGACTCGAGAACCTTTGGCCCGAGTCCACGCTTTTCCCAACTCCCGAGGAGACACTCCTCCGACGTCTCGATGTCGGCCATAAAGTGTCCAGCTACCTCGCTGCAGATTTTGGAGTCGTAAATAAACGCCTGTACCTCGAAGTTTATTTCGAGGCTCCGGTTGTCGAGGTTCGCGGTGCCGACGGACGCTATTGCGTCGTCCATGACGAGGGTTTTCGCGTGGACGAAACCGTCAGTGTAAAGCCATATCCGGACGCCGGCTCGGAGGAGATCTTCTATGTTCGAAAACCCGGCCCAGTGAGAAAGAAAGTGGTCGGATTTTTTCGGCAAGAGGATGCGGACGTCAACCCCGGAGAGGGCCGATACTCTGAGCGCGTCGAGGATGGCTTCGTTCGGGACGAGGTATGGCGTCGTTATCCATATTCTTTTTTCGGCGCTCGTTATCATGGTAAAAAAAATCTGGTGTATGGATCGCCACGCCGACCCGGAGCCGCCAGCCACGATCTGGGTCGGCGTGAAAGGCAGAGTCGCGCTGGCGCCTGGCGGCGGAGCGAACGCAGGTTCGTACGGTGAGAAGTTCTCGCCCGTGCAGATGGCCCAGTCGGAGAGGAAAATGGCGTTAAGCGCGCGCACAGCGTCACCCCGGAAAAGGACGTGCGTGTCGCGCCATTTGCCAAGTGGTCCCTTGCCAACATAATCCAGGCCTATATTGAGCCCGCCCGTGAACGCGACCTCGCCGTCGATAACTATTATTTTGCGGTGGTTGCGATAGTTGATGGCGCTGTGGAGGGCCGGAAAGGAGACGGGCATAAACGTTTTCACGAGGACGCCGGAGTCGGTCAGCGTCGATTTAAGGCCTCGGCCCAGCTTCCAACTGCCGACGCCGTCGACTGCCATTCGCACCGCGAGACCGTCTCGTGCCCGCTCGCTGAGAATTTCCGCGATTTCGCGCCCGAGCGCGTCGTCCCGGAAGATGAAATATTCTATGTTTATGTACCGCTTTGCGCGGCGAAGCTCCCGCTTGATGCTCGAAAAAGTCGCCGCGCCGTCTATGAGTATCTCGACGCCGCACCTCTCGCAAATACCTGAGGACGAGTTGTGATACGCGAGGATGGAGACTCTGCGGACAGCGGGCGTGCGCCCCCAGTCAAATTTTTTCGTGGAGGGGTATGACTTTGTCGGTTTGAAAAGCCTTCTCATCTTTATCCTCTTCATATCGGGGCCCAGAAGCATGTATAATATTATCCCGGCAACCGGAAGGAAAATAAGAGTCATGAGCCAGAGTATGGTTCTGTCCGGGTTCTGTCCCTCCAGGAAAATCAAGAGGGCTATACATGCGACGTATGCGGCCGCTATCAGGGGGACGTATTCAGACAGGAGTTTCATAGACTCCGCGGCACTCCTGCTTAAATATTCGGCGAAGCCGACGTCCGGGGAGTCCATGAACGCCATATGCCAGAGATAAGGCAACAAGCCAAGTATGAAAGCGGCTGCCGCGATCGTAAGGAATTTTCTCCATATGGGCGTATGCTTTTTCATGACGAGATTTTATCACTTTTACGTGGCGCGAAAGAGATGCGATAGCCATATTGCGACAAAATGTAGTATAGTTTCCGCGTGCGAATGTTATTTGTTCGTGTTTTTATGCGACAACAGGGTGGTGGAGGCATGGAAATGGAGTTCGGCCCACAGAATTATGTGGTCGTACAAGGGTATATCGACGCGAAGGATGATCGCGGGAGGGTAATAAACTGCGCTTTCCTGTCGGTGGCTTCGAGGCGCGAGATCCTGTACCAGGTGGTCCTGTTTGGCAAGGAAGGCATCAGCAAAGAGATGAACTGGAGGGAGTTTATGTCCCTTCATGGCGACATAACCAAAACGCGGGAGAGGGATCCCCTCATGGTGCACTATGAGGAGGAGCTCAACAAATACCTCAGCAACAGCATGGTGCTGGCCGCAGTGGCGAAAAACCTGAACGCTAAGCCGGCGGAACAGGCTGTGAGCAGGTATTGCATAGAACACTTAAAATTGAAGGCAGTTTGTTTCGTTAATTTTTTCAAAGCGAACGACGAGGAGCTGGCTTTTTTCCGGAAGCTGAGGCAGCCACTGTACGAGGCTGTCACGCAGGAAAGCGATGAGAAAGCAGAGGCTCAGACCTCCGAAGATACGCCGGAGGTTCGTGAAAAGACGGAAAAGGAGATATTCGTTCGCTGCGATCCAGTGCTCGATCCGATAGGCGGGGTCGCTATGAACGAGCTTGCGCCGGGCGACTTTATATTGGGCAGGCTCTCGGCCGACTCTGTGGTTTATAAGCTTTTGGCAAAGAATAATCGTAATTTTGACGGAACCATCAGCGCACAGGTCTCTGGTATCATAGTAAACGAACTGGGGACAGCGACCGTGAGTCTGCTTTTTTCGGACGGCGTCGCAGGCGTCATGAAACTCTCCGGGAAGGTACGAGTGAAGATGTCCGCAGGTCTGCCAAAAGACGCGGCTCGCGAATCGTCCGCGTGGACGGCGTACGACCCGGCCGCTTTCCCGCTGGAATATCTTTTCGCCGCCATCGGAATCGCGTTGGCCGCGACAGCGATTTTCCTGCTGTACTATCTTTTCCTGTTCTGAGGGGAGCAATTTAAGGGATGAGCGACGCTGACCGTTACCTCCGCTACACGATTGTAAAGGGTTTTATACTGGGTAAGGAGAAAAACTCGCGGCAGGTAAACGGCCTTTTTCTCGGCGTCGCCGCCGGGATGAAGCAATATTACCTCAAGGTGCGATTTATCTTCGACGAGATCGATCGCGGCTCGCCTTGGGAGGTATTCCTGGAGACGCTGAACGGCGGTTGCGACGAGGACGGCAACATACAGGAGGACGCGCTGTCGAAGTACGAGAAAGGCGTGTATGATTTCATCACGCAGGAGGGAGTTCTTCTCAGCGAGAAGGACGTTCTCAACGACAAGATGATCGAGCGCAAGACGACGTATTTTTGCTCGGACGCGTTCGATGTGAACGCCGTCACGTTCATCGAGCTTATGTCAGTCACCGGAGATGAAATATACTCCCTCATACCTTTTATGAAAAAAGACAATGAACCTTCCGAGAGCAAAGATATCGAGGAGGAGAACGAAGAGGTTGAAGATCTGTTCATCTCGTGCGGGGCGGTCATTGACCCGGTCTCCGGAGTGCCGGCGTCCAGGCTGGTGGAGGGGGACACCGTTTTCTGCCGCCTTCCCGAGAGCTCCCCATTTTATGAGCTCTGCGCGTCCACGATCCCGAAGTTCGACGGGGTCGTGACTGGAGAGGTAACAGGCGTCAAAATCAACGAGTTCGGGAGCGCTGTCATCGCCATAAATCTCTCCGAGGGTATTTCCGGGGCGTTGAAGCTGTCGAGCAACATAGCGATAAAGACGCAGCGGCGAGGCGCCGCCGGCGGCCAGGTCGGGCTCAGCGCAATGACTCGCTTGATGCTGTTCAGCATATTATGCGTCGTCGGCCTGCTCATAGTGATAGGTCTTCTCTTCCGCTTTCTCTCATAAAAACCGACCCGTCTGGGTCGACGGGTCGGCTCGCGAAATTTCATGTCTTAAACGTCTCGTTACGCTATCGTTATTTCCTTGTCGAGGTAGACCGACTGGACGGCTTTTATGAGCTCGACGCCATCCTTGAACGGCTTCTGGAACGCCTTGCGGCCGAGGATGAGCCCGCTTCCGCCGGCACGCTTGTTCACGACAGCCGTGTAGACCGCGTCCGCCAGGTCGTTTTTACCGGACGCTCCTCCGGAGTTGATGAGCCCGACGCGGCCGGCGTAGCAGTTGAGGAGCTGGTAGCGCGTCAGGTCGATTGGGTGGTCGGCAGCGAGTGTCCCGTCGTACACCTGCGGCGCTGTCTTGCCGAATTTCAGCGCCGTAAAACCGCCGTTGTTCTCAGGGAGTTTTTGTTTGATTATGTCGGCCTGAATCGTCACGCCGAGGTGGTTCGCCTGGCCCGTCAGATCCGCTGAGACGTGGTAGTCCATATCTTTTGTGCTGAAGGCGTTGTTGCGCAGGTAACACCACAGGATCGTGGCCAAACCGAGCTCATGGGCCCTCTCGAAAGCGCGGGCGACCTCCTGGATCTGACGCCCGGACTCGTCGCTCCCAAAGTATATCGTCGCCCCGACCGCGACTGCGCCCATATCCCACGCCTGCTCGACCGTGGCGAAAAGTATCTGATCATGTTTGTTAGGGTATGTCAAGAGTTCGTTGTGGTTAATCTTCAGCACGAAAGGTATCTTGTGGGCATACTTGCGCGAGACGCTCCCAAGCGCGCCGAGAGTGCTAGTCACCGCGCTGCACCCGGCCTCTATAGCCAGCTTTACGATATTTTCGGGGTCGAAGTACATCGGGTTCGGGGCGAAGCTCGCGGCAGCCGAATGTTCTATCCCCTGATCCACCGGGAGTATGGATATGTACCCGGTGCCCGCGAGGTTTCCGTTGCCATAGAGAGCGGCAAGAGAACCGAGCGCTCGGTTCGACCTGTCGCTGTTCGTCCAGACCCTGTCGATGAAATCTGGTCCGGGAAGGCTAAGCGACTCTTTGCCCACGACGCATTTGTGGTTGATGAGGTCGGACGCGCGATTTCCCAGCAGTTCTGTGATTTTCGGCGTTTTGATTTTCGACATTTTGTTACCCCCTTTTTATTTTACCCTCTCGGTCATTTTACAACAAACCAACCAATCGTTCCGACTCTTCTGCGCAAGATTAGCTGGTTTATGCAATGACAGCATCAGAAGTTTAGTGTATTATTTTTAAGGATTGATGAGCGCAAAAGCTCATCTTGCAAGCGTGGGGATATTGAGTATAATGATTCGGTGTCTGCCGTTCGATGCCAAAGCAGCTTAAAGTAGATATTTTCGGCGGCAATTTGCGGACTGGCGATCCGGCCAGGCTTGCGGTTTAGTCTATGGCGTGTCCAGGAAGCGCTGATTAAACCGCTTGAGGGATATTAGTTCTTTGTGAGCCGAAGGTTTCCGGGTTTTGCCGCCAACCTTCAGGTCTTTTAGTGGTATTCAGCTTTCCCAAAATTGGTTTAAAGCAGAACGGAGTGACCTCAATGAGCGAGGACTGGAGACATTTAAAGCTTGGCGACCTTTTGGTCGACGCGGGGGCTATTTCAAAAAACACCCTCGACGCCGCCCTCGAGGAGCAGAAAATTTCGAGGATGCGCCTTGGCGAGATTCTGCTTAAAAACGGCTGGTTGACGGAGCGTCAGCTCGCCGAGGCACTCAGCAGACAGTTGAAGCTGCCGCTCGTCTCGCTTTCTAAATACAAACCGACCAGGGAGGCAATAAGGATCATTCCAGAGGCCGTGGCGCAGAGGCTGGAGATAGTTCCGCTCGCGACACTGGAGTCCGGCAAGATTGCGATAGCTATGTCCGATCCCCTCAACGTCATTGCGGTCGACGAATTGAGGATGCTGACGAACGCCGAGTTCGAGATAAACGTCGCGACTGCCTCTGACGTCAGAAGGGCGTTGATGAACTTCTACAAGGTCGCGACGAGCCTCGAGGACGCTATGGGCGAGGTCATGTCGTCCGAGGACGACTTTGCGCGCGCCATAGTCTCCGCCGGCTCCGCGCAGGACGTCATGGGCGTGTCCGCCGACGACGCGCCTGTCGTTCGCCTGGTCAGCAACATACTAGAGGAGGCCGTGAAGGAAATGGTCTCCGACATCCACATAGAGGCTTACGAGAAAGTCGCGAAGGTGCGATACCGGCTCGACGGAGCGCTTCACGAATACATTGAATATCCGTCGGCGCTTCACCCCGCGGTCATGTCCCGCCTCAAAGTAATAGCGAACATGGACATCTCGGAGCGCAGAAAACCGCAGGACGGTCGTATCGTCGTAAAATTGCAGGACAGGCGCGTGGATATGCGTGTCAACTCCCTGCCCGCCATATACGGAGAGAAGATGGTCTTGAGGCTTCTCGATCAGGGACAGTCGAAGGTTGGCCTCGAAAATCTCGGCTTGTACGAGGACGACATAGAGATACTCACGAGGATGATACACGCCCCGTATGGGATTTGCCTCGTAACCGGCCCAACCGGGTCGGGGAAGTCGACGACGCTTTACTCCCTTCTCGAAGTCCTGAACAAACCCGACGTGAACATCATCACAGTAGAGGATCCTGTCGAATACACGATGGACGGGATCAACCAGGTTCAGGTGAACGAAAAGGCCGGGCTCACTTTCACTGAGGCGCTCCGGTCGATACTCAGGCAGGATCCGGACAAGATAATGGTCGGAGAGATAAGGGACTTCCCGACGGCGGAGCTCGCGATACGCGCCGCTCTCACGGGACACCTCGTGCTGTCCACGCTTCACACGAACGACGCTCCCAGCTCCGTCATAAGGCTCCTCGACATGGGTATCGCGCCGTTTATGATCTCCTCGTCCCTCGTGGCTGTCGTGGCCCAGAGGCTTTTGAGGAGGCTCTGCCCGAGGTGCAAGGTCGAGTACGCCCTTCAGGAATCCATAGCTAGCGCGATAGGAGTGCCCGCCGGAACGAGAGTGTGGGGCCCGAAGGGCTGTGACGATTGCCGCAACCTCGGCTACAAGGGAAGGGTCGCTGTGACGGAGATAATGCAGGTCGATGACGACGTAAAGTCTCTTATCAACTCCGGGGCAACAGTAGCGGAAATAAGACAAAAATGTGTGGCAAAAGGGATGAGACTGCTCACTCATAGCGCATGGCGGGGAGTCGTGGCGGGGAAAACCTCGATAGACGAAATGCTCGCGTTGAGCGTCCATCACGAATGAGGAGGTGAAGAGCCATGCCGGCTTACCCTATACAAGCTTTACTCGTTGAAGTTCTTCGCAGAAAAGGCAGCGACCTTCACTTGAGCGTTGGCATACCGCCTGCTATCAGGCTTGACGGACAGCTTCGCTTCGTCGGGGATCCTATAACGTCGACCGAGCACATTGAAATGCTCTCGGCAATTCTCTCGCCGAGCCAGATCGATACTTTAAACCGAGACAAAGAGCTGGATTTCAGCTTTACGTTTCGCGCGAGCGAAGAACTGTCGTCCCGCTTCAGGGGGAACTGCTCCTTCGAACGCGGCAATCTCTGTACGGCGCTTAGGGTCATCACGTCCAACATACGCACCACGAAACAGCTCATGCTCTCGGCGGCTGTAGAGGACGTAGCGCAGCGCATCAGGGGCCTTTTTCTCGTAACCGGCCCAACCGGGTCTGGGAAGTCGACAACTCTGGCGTCTATAGTCCAGCAAATCAACATGACCCGTTACAGCCATATAATCACGATAGAGGATCCAATAGAATACCTCTACACGTCCGAGCGCTCGATAATCCACCAGCGAGAGATCGGCAGCGACACGAGCAGTTTCTCGGAGGCGCTGAAGCGAGCTCTTCGCCAGGATCCGGACGTGATACTCATAGGCGAGATGAGGGATCTCGAGACGGTCGGCGCGGCGGTTACGGCCGCCGAGACAGGACATCTTGTCTTCGGGACGCTCCACACCCCAGACGCCTCCCAGACGATAGACAGGATCATCGACGTATTCCCTCCGCACCAGCAGCAGCAGGTGAGGATGCAGGTCTCGAACATCCTGGTCGGGATATGCTCCCAGCAGCTCCTCCCGCTTCCCGGAGGCGGACGTATGGTCGCGACGGAACTGTTGATCGCGAACTCCGCCATAAGGAACTGCGTAAGGGAGGGCAAAACTGCGCAGATCAAGGGCATAATGCAGACCGGCGCTTCGCTCGGTATGCACACTATGGATCAGGATCTCGCGCGGCTCGTGACAGAGGGCTTCATAAACCGCTCGGACGCGTTTACGTACTCCTACGACACGAAGGAGTTGGAACGGCTTCTGGGATAATTCCCCGTAAAATATTTCACTTATCGTGATATCATGGACTTGATTCCAGGGGAGGTTCATTAATGGCGCAGGTTGTGGATACCAGCGATTTCCGGCCGGGACTAAAGATAAAGTGGGAGGGGGGAATGTGGATCATCCTTGAGTGCTCTCACCACAAAATGGGCCGTGGGGGCGCAATCGTGAGGGGAAAGCTTCGCAACCTAGAGACAGGGAGTTCCGTCGAACAATCCTTCAAATCCGGTGAGCGCTTCGAGCGAATCATCTTTGACGAGAGACCCGCCCAGTACCAATATCAGGACGGGAACGACTACGTTTTTATGGATCTCGAGTCGTTCGATCAGGTGTACCTATCGAAGGATGTTCTAGGAGACTCCATCAAATATCTCATCGACAACCTGGAGGTCAGCTTCGACATGTACGAGGGGCGCGTAATGGGCATTGAGCTCCCCAAATCCATTGAGCTGAAAGTAACCGACACGCCCCCCGGATTCAAGGGCGATACCGCGTCAGGCGGCGGGAAACCTGCAGCCACCGAGACGGGGCTTGTCGTCACCGTTCCATTTTTTGTCGAAAACGGCGAATTTATCGTCGTCGACACGCGCACAGGGGAGTACTTGGAGAGAGCGAAAAAAAATTAGGCTTGACGCTCCTGTCAGCACTATATAGCGAGGAGGAGAGACGTATGAGCGCGCGAGAGAAAATCGCCTATTTACGCGGGTTGATCGAGGGACAGAATTCAATCGAAAACGCCGGCCTGTCAAAGTTTCATCAGGCCTTGCTGGGAGCGCTCGACTCGATCGCCGAGGAGCTGGATGAAATCGCGGAAGCGCAGGACGACCTGCGCGAGTACGTGGAGGATCTCGAAAACGAGGTCATGGACATTCACTCCGAATTTGACCCCGAGCTCTTCGAAATCGATGGCCTCGACGACGCGGACGAGGAGGAGAAGTACGAGGAGACAATTTGTCCCTCGTGCGGGAGGAACTTCTCGTACCAACCAGACGCCTACGACGACGACGAGGATCTTCTCTGTCCCCACTGTGGTCATCCGTTCAAGGGGTAACAATAGTTTCGCGCATATCGCGGCATATCATCTAGAGGAGGTTGTGAACATGGATTCCAACGATCAGGCTGAGAAGGACTCCGCCGTGTTTGAACAGGATGGCGTGGAGACGCCCACGGTCGATCAGGCCGGGCTCGAGGGCAAAATTCGTATTTCGGAGGACGTTATCGCGCAGCTCGCGATAAAGGCGCTTTTGTCGGTCGACGGCGTACAGGCGGCGAATCCAGGGCTCATGGCTAATCTCCGCATGGGCCGCAAGGCGTCGAATGGAGTGAGAATAACTATATCGGAGGGCGACTCCCCCGAGATCCAGGTCGATACCTACATATCCGTAAAATACAGTTTGCGGATCCCTGATGTCTGCTGGGATGTACAGGAGGCAATCAAGGATCAGGTGGAGCGCTACACCGGCTATTCCGTGAAGTCCGTCAACGTGTACGTGCAAGGGATAACTTTCGTGGAGAAAAAACCGGCCGAGTCGGCAGAGACAGAGGCGGAATCATCCGTTTCGCCCGAAGAGGTTTAGGAGGGGACTTGCGGGCCACCGTCGGAGGTGAGAAGCGTGCTTTTTTTATGGACGATAACTAAGAACGGCAAGATATGGCTCGACGGAGAGTCCTTTCGTCATATTGTTTCCAAAAGGCTGCCGGCCGATTTTTATTGTCAGGAGGTTTCTTTCGTCGGCGATCAGAATCTTCTCAATATATACGTGACCCTGCCGGACAAAGACGACCCGCAGAAGAGGCTCGCGATAATAGACAAGTTCGAAGATTTTTTCAGGCCTCTTGGAATGGCGGTGCATGTGCATTGGACGCGCAGGCCTCCGGACGAATACGGAGTCGCCGTGCCGATGTGGAAGAAGCCGGTTTTCTGGGCTCTGTCGGCGGGCGGCGTAGCCGGGCTTGCCAACCTTGGCATCATGGGCATCGCCTGGGTGGCCGGTTCGACTGTGTGCGGCTACATAATAGCATGGCTTGCTCTGTCGGAGGACGGCAACAAGCTGCTTTCAAAAATCGCGAGCGACATAAGAGATTTCAGGAGATGATTTTTTGGGTCGGGCAAATTTGCCGCAACGGAGGCGCAGGGCGAGGGAAATCGCCCTGCAATTGATATATGAGCTTGACCTGAGAGAAGACATATCGCCCGAGGAGGCCCTCGATATGTTCCCGTTCGACGTCGAGGATCCGGATGTCGCGAGTTACGCGAGATCCCTCGTGACGTCCGTAACAGAAAGAGCGGACGAGGTTGACGAGATCCTTCGCGAGCACATCGTTGGCTGGCGCACCGAGAGGATGGTCGCCGTCGACAGGGCCGCTATAAGAATAGCGCTCTGCGAGGGTATGCTCGAAAGTCGGGTGCCGATTGCCGTCGCTATCTCCGAAGCTGTCGAATTGACAAAAATGTTCGGCACGGTTGAATCGAGCAAATTCGTGAACGGAGTCCTCGGTCGGATCGTCCGCTCGCCCAGGGCCGATGGCGAAGGTTCGTCGCCGGCCGAAACCGCCGATGAATAAGCCGCCTGGCGTCGTCTCGTCCGCCCCGGGCAGGAGGACGGTGACGGTCGATGAGCTCACCGACATCGTGAAACTCGCCATAACCTCCATCCCAGAGCTTCGAAACGTTGCGGTCAGGGGCGAGCTCCAGAATTTTAAACGACACAGCAGCGGACATGTTTACTTCACGCTAGCCGGCAAGGAGTCTCGAATATCCGGAGTTCTATTTCGTTCGCACGCCGGCGCGGTGATCGACTGGCCGGAGGACGGGGACGAGGTCGTCATTACTGGGGGCGTCGACGTCTACCCGAAGGGCGGGGCTTACCAGCTTTACGCGACTCGTATACTCCCGATCGGGCTAGGCGCTTTGTCTCGCGCCAAGGAGGAACTGCGCGCCGCGCTCGAGCGCGAGGGCCTCTTCGACGCGCGCCACAAGCGGCCATTTCCCGAATATCCGACGAAAGTCGCGGTTGTGACGTCGCCCACAGGAGCGGCTGTCCAGGACATACTGAAGGTCTCCGCCAGAAGATCCCCATTTATCGACATAGTGATCGTGCCTGCCATAGTGCAGGGAGTGGACGCGCCGCAGCAGGTGGCACGCGCGCTTTCGCTTTGCGGTCGCGTGGAGGGAGTCTCCTGCGTTATCGTAGCTCGTGGCGGAGGGTCGAAGGACGACCTCTCGCCCTTCGACGACGAGCGGGTTGTGCGGGCGATAAGAAGCTGCCCCCTGCCGGTTGCCACTGGAGTTGGCCACCAGACCGACAGTTCGCTCGCGGATCTCGCGGCGGACGCCGCTCTGCCAACGCCGTCGGCGGCAGCCGAGATGGTTTTCCCGGATGCCGGAGAACTTCGCCGGCGTCTCTCCCACATGGGCGCGCTTCTTTCAACAGATGTCGCGCGGGTCTGCGAAAATTACGAGAACGCGCTCTTCCGGCGGGAGGAGCGGCTGAAAAATTTGGTCGGTTCGAGTCTGGAGAAGAGTGAAAAATACTTGGAGACGTCCAAACGCGAGTTATCTATAAGAATCACTGGCGCCATCGAGCGCGGATGGGCGCTGCTTTTGTCGTCGAGCGCGTCCCTGGACGCGCTTTCGCCTCTTTCGGTGATGGGAAGGGGATACTCCATCTGCCGTGACGAAAGCGGCGTCACTCTCAAAAGCGTCAAATCCCTCAAAACTGGCGACGTCGTGAGCATACGCTTCAGGGACGGCACGGCGGATGCCGCCATAACGGGCGTATCGGGTTCTATTTAAAAACCGGGTATCGGCAGCGCGAGTTCCTCGCGAGGCTCCTCGTCGAGAGATCTCTTCACAAACAGACGTTCGGTCGCCAGGTCTATGATCTTCGTCACACCGTCTTCTTTTAACGTGACCTTCGGCTGGAGCAGGTTTCCGGACGTCATGGCGACGACGGTGGCCACTTTCCCGTTTGACAGCTCCACAGTGCTCCCAGGCGGATAAACTCCCATCCCGGCTATGAATATCTTGCAGATATCAGGGTCGAACTCCGTCTCGTTGGCGCTCATTATGAAGTTGAAAGACAGCTTCGAAGAGACGGCGTTTTTGTACACCCGAGCGGACGTCATGGCGTCGAACGTGTCCGCGACAGCCAATATTCGCCCGATCATCGGAACCTGCGTACCGACGATCCCCCTTGGGTATCCGGAACCGTCGTACCTCTCGTGGTGGGTGGCGATGCCTTCGAGTATCTGTTTGTCGGTGACGCCGGCCTCCTTGCATATAGAAAGGCTCTCGTCGACGTGCCCGCGCATTGTTGCGAGCTCCTTTTCCGTGAGGTTGCCCTTTTTGTCGAGTATCTCCTTTGGTATACGGGTTTTGCCGACGTCGAAGAGCAGCCCTGCGAGAACCGTCCTGTCAATGAGAGCTGCCGGGGCTTTTTGATCCTCAACGAGTTTTTTCGCTATGTAACCGGCGAGGAGCGACACGTTGACCGCGTGGCTCTGCACATATTCATTTTCGCTCGACGAGATGAGGGAGATGGCTATCTGCGAAACGTTGGCAATCTCCTTCGTCAGTGACTTGCCAAGATCCTCGACATCCTTCTTAGGGAGCGTGTATTTTTTGTCGAGGGCGACGGAGGAATAAATGCTGTCCACCGTTGACTGGGCGTGGGTCGCGACCTCGTTGTTTATCACGACCACAGTGGGGTCGAGCTCCTTCAGGCGAGAGATGACCTCCTCGCTGTCGATGTCCTGCGGTATTTCGATATCCACTTTTTTGACGCCCATCCTCGTCAAGGAGTCGATTATTCGCTTGGGGTTGTCCAACCCCTCCGTGAGTTTGGAAATTGGAACCTTGCTCGGGATGAGGATCGTCGAACCAGTCTGCGAGAGGACGTCTCTCGTAAGACAGGCGTTTTGGTGATTCAGAAGCTCGCTGACAGGGATTCTCATTTTATAAAAGGAACTGGTCTTCACGAATTTCTCTCTCCTTTGCCGGAAGCGCGTTAAATTCGGCATTTTTTCAGTTCGTTAAGTTAATGGTTCATGTGAGTCATTACAGGTATTCTATACCTTATAGAGGATATTTAAAATAAGGGAATAAATTTTGGTTAGGGAAGCGTCTATTAAATTGAACGATTTTAATCAGATCTTCCTTAACTCCATAGATGAGGCCGTCGCCATGTAAGCAGGGTTGAGCTATAAAAAGGCGGCGCCCGAAGGCGCCGCCTTTCGCGGTGGTGCGCCATTCAGACCGAATCAGTCTTTCTTCCTGAGAAACAACGGAGTCGCGAGGAGCAGCGCCAGGCCCGCGAAACCGGCGTCGCATCCGCCGCTGGAATCATCGGGATCCGTGGTTTTCACGTAGTTCTTCATCAGCAGGCCCTCGAAGACCGGATTGCTGCCCGCCGCGCTCTTATAGGTGATGTCGTAGGTTCCAGCCGGCAGGGAAGCCAGGTTCTTGAGGGTTACGACGCTCTTCGAGCCGACGACGTCGACGGTTCCGGTCAGCAGGTATGACTTGCCCGCCGCGCGCGCTGCCGTGGCGCCGGTCGTTTCCGTCGCGGTGAAGTTGAGGTTCGAACCCTTCGGGATGATCGCGCCTTTGACGGCCGTGAAGGTGAGGTCCGTCGTCATGGCGAAGGAGTTGCTCTCAGGGTATGTGATGGTGACGGTCGACTTCGCGGTGTCGTGGGTTTCCGTCGTGCCGTCGCTGTAAGTGACGGTCACTGTAGTGCCGCTGATGGCGACAGAGACGATGTCCGCGGGTCTAAGGACGGGATCCTCCGGCTTTGCCTGGGTCGCGTCGTCATTGTCGCTGTCGCTGTCACTGTCATCAGGCAGTGTCACGGTGAGGTCGAAGAGAGGCCAGGTGACGCCTCCGATCCTTAGCTGCAGGTTATAAGTGCCCGTTGGGGTTGCGCTCGTCGTGGCGATGGTGAAGATGAGGTTGGCGCCCATAGTCGTAATTGTCGCCGGGGAGAGGGTTATCCCCGTGCCCGCGCCGACCAGAGTGACTGGCGTTGAGCTCGGGTAATCCGTGTGCAGGGTGAAGGTCTTGCTCGACCCTCTAAGCACGGAATCGGCTGTCTGCGGGGTGATTGTGACGGTGTTTGCAGGGGCGCCAGGGTTTGTGTTGTCCTCCACAATATTGCCGGGGTTATCGGGGTTGGCTGTGGTTACATTTCCATTGGAGGTTACGGTTCTGGCGGAAATAGCGTATCCATCCCCATGCCCTGTGGCTGTAACCGTGGCGCCGGTGGCAATATTGACAGTTCCGGCGGAGGTATCCTCCGTGGCGATTCCGTAGCCATTCGGGCCATTGCCCTCCGCAGAGACGGTAGCGCCTGCTGCGACAGTGACGCCGCCGGCGCCCAGATTATTCTGCCAATCCGTCACGCCGCCGGCGATCCCGGCGCTCTGGCTGCTGGTGTTACTGGCAGCGGAGTTTCCAGTGGCTGTCACGTTCGCGTTTGTTCCTACAGCAACGGTTCCCCCGGCGGCGATCCCGGTACCCTGGTTTTCAGTGGCACTGCCGTTGTTGGACGTCCCAGCGGCGCTCACCAAGCCCGACGTGTTGATGGCTACGTTGCCGGCCTCGCTGTAAATCCCCGCCGCCGCCGCGCAGCTGCTCGTGGCGGTCGCGGTCACGGTCGCGGTATTGTTTATCTGAATTGGGCCCCCGCTGAATATTCCCGCTGCCCTGCCTCCGTTTGTCGCGGCGGTCTGGGTTCCCGTGGCAGTGACGGCTGAAGCGCCATCGATCGTCACGCTGGAGAGCCCCACGATCCCCATTGCCGGACTCCTCTCGTTAAGAGGGTTTGCGGAATAACCACTGCTCGTTGCATTCGCGTTCACGATGGCGTTCGTTATCGTCAAATCCCCCATGGCCCATATTCCGGCGTATCCATAGCCGGGCGCCGCGCTTCCGGCGCCTGTCGCGTTCAAAGTGATGTCTTGAATGATGACGTTGGGGAAAGCGATGTTGTTGGTGTTTACAGCCAGACCATGACCTGCGTTAGTCACCAATGTCAGAGTAGGCGCAGACCCGCTTCCTATGATCGTCAGATTGCTGGTAATAGAGGTGTAATCAGTAGCGATGGGAGTATTCCCCGTGACATTGAACGCGACTGAACCGGTCACCTCAATTTTGACTGCGTCGGTACCGACGAATCTGATATAGTCTGTAGTGGTACCTGCGGTCAGTGTAAGGATCGCTGGCACAACCGCATTATTCCAAGTCCCTATGCCTCCCAGTAAACCTGTGGCGCCATTTGCCACAGCAGCGCCGCCGTTTATATACAAATTGACATTGGCGGCGGCGCTTGCGGACGACGCGAGCGCCAGCAACGCGACAATCAGCAGCGCAATAAGTTTGAAGCTCGGGAAAATCTTTCTCATGAGTGTTGCCTCCTATCTTCCTGTTAAAGGTTGCGTGAAAACTTTCTCATTCCGCCATTTCCCCGGCC
>JAITOY010000015.1 GCA_031289775.1 Synergistaceae bacterium | reverse complement strand
GATGGAGTTTGGGTTATTGAGCAACTGTAAAATTCGTTCAATTAATTCTGATGGTTTTGGAGTGTCAAATAAATCTGTTGTATTGAATACTTGACGTAGAAATGCCTTTGCCTGTCGCATTGTTGCCAAATCATAC
This sequence comes from Synergistaceae bacterium, assembly GCA_031289775.1. GTDB lineage: Bacteria > Synergistota > Synergistia > Synergistales > Synergistaceae > JAITOY01. Next base: position 42,017 of record JAITOY010000015.1, on the reverse strand, counting down.
CAAATGCTTGGATATGGACGCCTTGGATCACCCGGCGCAAATTCGCGAGTGTAAGGTTCCCAAACCAGTATACCTTGGCGTTGCCGTTTCTTCCAAATTAATGTTCCGTCTGCCTGACGTTGTGCTACACCTTCCCTGCCCATCGCCCAACGAGCTTCGTCGCCGTTATCGTGGGTGGGGTAGACTTCTGTACCGTCAGGCGCAACCAGTGGAAAGTACATCGTCGGTCTATCGCGCCTGAGACTGTTGCGTCCGTTTTTCTTGAGAAGTCTATCTCGATATCTTCTTCCGTTTCCATCAATTTGTCCGAATGCTTCAATAATATTAGACACAGACATTTGTGAAAATTTTGCTTGAGCTTTATTGCGTGCATATGCGAGGATGTATTCGTGATCGGGAGTGACTGGAACCTTGTTATCATTTGGGCTATCGACCTTGCGCCAAATAAAGTTTGTAACATAATTGCCTACGCCAAATATTTCATCGCAGACTAATCGCAAATTTGCCTGTTCATTATCATCAATACTAATGAAAATAGCCCGGTCGTCTGCTAAGAGCTTATGCAGCAATTTCAGCCTCGGATACATCATACATAGCCATTTATCGTGGCGGCTTAAATCCTCGCCCTCGCGCCCGACGACCTCGCCGAGCCATTTTTTTATCTTTGGGTCGTTCACGTTGTCGTTGTAAACCCAGTTCTCGTTGCCGGTGTTGTATGGAGGGTCAATGTATATGCACTTGATTCGCCCCTCGTATTGAGGCAGAAGAGATTTCAGCGCCGCGAGGTTGTCGCCCTTGATGATTTTGTTGCCGTCCGGGATTTCCGCGCCGGTCTCGCCGCCGCCGATGTATGTGTATTTATGGTCGAGCACATGGTATGGCACGTCCTGGTGGTGGTTTATAACTTTATCCTTGCCAATCCATTCGAGCGTCGGCAAACTAAATTCCTCCACTCTTCGTCTTTCTCGCTGTTATAGTAAAAGTAACAGGATTTCCACATTCTCTGATATCGTTGCTCGTATCACCGTTTACGTCCCATAAGCCCCTCGTTTCAGAACAAAACGATTATAACCCCTCACAGCCTCAGTTTCCAACCTTACATCATCATTGCGTCACCGATTATCACGGGAGGAGCAGTTATTGGAGTGACGACCCCTCCCGAAACATCAGTCATTATGAGTTGTGCTGATAACGTATGCCGCGATGATTGTTGTAAATTATTTTGATATATGCTATATATACTATATATCATTTTGGCGGGAGGCATTTTTATGAGCCGTATAGTTATTGACTTGCCTGATGAGGATTTGCGGCTGTTGGACACGATAAGGGATATTCACAAGAAACCGCGCGCGGTAATCATTCGTACCGCTATAAGCGATTATCTGGCTTCAAATCGAATGGATGAAGCTGATGACGCGTTTGGCGCATGGCATGAAAAAAATGGTGACGGCCTGGAGTTTCAAACATCCCTTCGTGAGGAATGGCCGCAATGAGAGCGGTTTTGTTCGATACCTGCATTCTGATAGATTATTTGAACGGCGTGCTGTTCTCCGCGGAAACTCTCAAACTCTATTCCGGAGACCCGGCCATAAGCGTAATTACATGGATGGAGGTCATGGTTGGCGCGCTTCGGCTTGACGAAGCACAGCAACTAACCACACGACGTTTTCTCGCTCGATTTTTGAAGCTGTCAGTCAATGATTCAGTCGCTGAACGAGCTGTCTTAATCCGCGCTGAACGTAAAATAAAGCTGCCGGACGCGATAATCGACGCCACGGCGCAGATGGAAAATAGATTGCTCCTGACGCGCAATACGCGCGATTTCATTGATAGCCCCGGAGTGGTATTTCCTTATACAATATGATTTTTCCAATATTGGCGTGCCCAATCTATTGCTTGTTCAGGCCGTCCAGCCAATCTGCCCACGCTTGCATCATCTCGCGGCGTTCGGGGAGATATTCGGCATAATTAAAAAAGGTAAACCCCCGGCTTTGCCGGGGGACTCATAAAGTTTGACAATTCCTGGAACGGGCTCAATCCTGTGGTCGTGAACCGCCAAAGTTTACTGAGGAGGAGATAGCCCGTGGATATAAGCAGTTTATGCCACAGCAGTTGGGATTGCAAGTATCACGTTGTGTGGATTCCGAAATATCGTCGCAAAGCAATGCTTGTCCAGCTCAGAAAATACCTTGGAGAGATATTTCACGAGCTTACCTGGCAGAGGGAAAGTCAGATAAGTGTTTAAAAAAATGGTGCCGAGGACGAGACTTGAACTCGTACGGATTACTCCACACGCCCCTCAAACGTGCGTGTCTACCATTTCCACCACCTCGGCACAACGTGAGATTATACGCGACCCTCTAGCCTTAGTCAACCTCGTTTTCTGTCATTCGTCTGTGATAATGTCCGGGGTGAATTCCGGGGTAATGTCCGGATAATGTCCGCATGGGACAGGAGCGAGACATCATAAAAGATGATTAAATACCGCGTTATGCAACACTGTGCCATGCAACATACGGAGACATGGGCTCGCGGTAAATATTTTTTTGAAAGATGTTTTCCAAAAATAGCTTGGCGTTTATTACGTTTTAACAATGATAATATTTTCCCTTATTGACAAGCGCCTATATCCTTACTACAATTCGACACACGACGAAATGACGTCGCAATTGATAAAAGTTTGGGGCGGGTGATGATGACGCGTCGATTCAGGATAGAAAATCTGTGCTGCCAGGGATGCGCGGCGATGATAGAGGACAAAATCTTAGGTCTTCCCGGCGTCAGCGTCGCGTCCATAAACATGGACGCGAGAGTTCTTACGATCGAAGATGACGGGCTGCTCGCGCTTGATTCGATTCGTGTCATAACTACCTCGGTGGAGCCAGATACCACAGTTACCATTCTCGATCTGGACGCCCCTAGCGGTTCGAGGGGAGGCAACAATGAAGACGATGACGGCTCGACTGGAGCCAGGAGCGAGATCGTCTCTATCGTGACAGCCGGTCTCTTGTTCGCTTTCGCGCACTCGTTCGGCGGACGGTTCGCGCATTTTCTCGGTGGGCGCGGAGAGCTTGCGCTGTATTGGGCCGCTTACGCCGTATCCGCATATCCGGTGTTGAGAAAGGCGTCGAGGACGCTTTTCTCGCGCAACTTCCTGAACGAGTTCTTCCTCATGAGCTTCGCATCGCTTGCCGCAATAGCGATAGGCGAGTTTCCGGAGGCGATAAGCGTCATGTTGTTCTATCGCCTTGGGGAGTTCTTTCAGGATCTTGCGGCGGAGAGATCGAGCAGGTCGATCAGGAGCCTCGTCGAGGGGAAACCAGCAACGGCGCGGGTGGTGCGCGGCGAGTCCGCAGAACCCACAGAGATGTCGCCAAAGGACGTCCGAAAGGGCGACGTCGTTTTAGTAAAACCTGGGGAGAAAATTCCTGTCGACGGCGTTCTGAGGAGTGGAGTGTCCCGGATCGACAAGTCATCCTTGACGGGCGAGTCGCTGCCTGTCTCGGCATTGCCCGGGGATGCCGTGTTCGGAGGGACGGTCAACATGGACGGGCTCATTTCGATAGAGGCGTCCGGCGGATACGAGGACTCGTCAGTCGCTCGCATAATGGAGATGGTCGAGAGCGCCGTCGCGCACAAATCTCCGACTGAACGATTTATAACGACATTCGCGCGCTATTACACGCCAGCTGTGGTGTTCGCGGCGACTCTTGTCGCCGTCGTTCCGCCGCTGCTCTCTATGGGTACCTTCAGTCAGTGGCTTTACCGCGCTCTGATCCTGCTCGTGGTTTCATGCCCATGCGCCCTCGTCATATCTATCCCTCTAGGTTACTTTGGCGGAATCGGCGCAGCATCGCGCAACGGGATTCTCGTCAAGGGAGGAAACGTGTTTGACGCTTTGAAATTTACGGACTCGGTGTTTTTCGACAAGACTGGCACGCTTACGAGAGGGGTCTTCGAGGTTGCGAGGACATCCCCGGCAAAAGGCGTTACAAGCGAGGAACTTGGGCAGGCCGCATTTTTCGCTGAGAGTATATCGAATCATTTGCTTGCGCGCTCCATAAACGCAGAGTTTGCCCAGTCGGACACGATCAGAACTCCTTCGGAGTGTCGCGTCTCCGTCAGCGGCAGGGAGGAACCAGGACGAGGGGTTGTCGCGGACGTCACCGGCCAGGATGGAGGGAGTTGGATCATCATAGCCGGCAACGAAACGCTCCTTAACGAAAACGGGATAGCCATCGCGGCCGATACTGACGACTCAGGCGGCACTGTCGTGCACGTCGCGAGCAACGGCAGGTATCTTGGCAGAATAACAGTCTCGGACATGGTGCGACAAGACTCGGCCGCTGCAGTGAAGGAGATCAGGGATTGCGGCATAGATAACGTCTATATGCTCTCAGGCGACAGGGAGGTCGTAGCGTCGTCAGTGGCTCGTGAACTCGGACTCACAGGTTTTCGCGCAGAGCTGATGCCGGACGAAAAGGCCAGCGCGCTTAGGGAGCTCGCGCTCGACCCGGGCAGGGCGGTTTTTGTCGGCGATGGAGCTAACGACGCCCCAGTCCTCGCGACAGCCGGCGTTGGCATAGCGATGGGAGGTCTCGGCTCGGAGTTGGCAATAGAGATTTCTGACGCCGTAATACTGGACGACTCCCCTCGCAAGGTCGCCGCGCTGTTTCGCATAGCCGCCTTCACGAGGAAGGTTGTGTGGCAGAATATAATAGCGGCGATGGGGATAAAAATGCTGTTCATTGGCTTGGGCGTAGTTGGCATTGCGGGCCTGTGGGAGGCTATATTCGCCGACGTCGGTGTAGCGCTCCTTGCCGTCCTGAACGCAGCAAGGACTGCAAAGGCATGACTGTGGGCTGAGCTATTTAGTGTACGCAAGCCGGCAACTACCGGTGGGACGACGAAAAAACGTCCTGTCACTCACCGGAATAAATTCTGTTCCTTCCGCCGTTTTTCGCGTTGTACAGGTTCACGTCCGCCTTAGCGAGAAAGTCCTTCGCCAGATCGCCATCCTGCGGGAAGGTGGAGACAGCGCCTATGCTGATCGTGGCGGCCGTCGCGCTTCCGTCCGACGTCGGGATCCGGGCGACCTCGACATCGGAGCGAATTTTTTCGGCGATGTAAAGCGCGTTCTCCATGTCAGTGTCCGGCAGAAGGATGCCAAACTCCTCGCCGCCGAGACGGGCTGCCAGATCCGACGGACGCCGAGCCGCAGAGGAGAATATTTTGGCCACGGTCTTCAAGAGGACATCGCCCTGCGGATGACCGTATGTGTCGTTGTAGCTCTTGAACTTGTCAAGATCCATCATCAAAAACGAGATCGGCTTCTCCTCCCTCACGCTCCTGCGCCACTCCACGTCGATATGGTTGTCGAAGCTGCGCCTGTTCGCTATGTCGGTGAGCGGGTCTATGAGCCCAAGCCTCTCTATCATGCGCATCTGGTGAATTATCTGAATATGCGTCCTGACCCGAGCGAGCACTATGCCGTTTTTGAATGGCTTCGTGATGTAGTCGACCGCGCCGAGGAAAAATCCCCTCTCCTCGTCCTCCTCGCTGCTCAAGCCTGTAATGATGATAACCGGGATGTTCTGAACGTGAGGGGACTCCTTCAGCTTCGCCAGAACGTCGAAACCGCTCATGCCGGGCATGATGATATCGAGCAAAATCAGATCCGGGCGATCCTTCTGGGCGCGATCCAGCGCCTCCTCGCCGGACTTTGCCGTGAAGATCGTGTAGTCCGCGGAAAGTATCCGGTTGAGCACCGCAAGGTTCGCTCTCTCGTCGTCTGCGGCTAGAATGCTATATTTCTGATTTGCTTCCATTCTGCTATCACCCTTTCGTCGATAAAAGAGCGGCCTTCATGGACGTTAGCGTCTCAAGCGCCGCGTAAAACTCGAAGTCGCCGATCCGCTCCGCAAGTTCCTTGACGCGGTCACCGAGCGGAGAGAGAACGTCGTCAATCTCGTCCAGCAGATCCAGACTGCTGGCGTTGCCCGACTTCAAAAGGGGCTCGAGCTTTTCAACGAGGGCAAGCGCACTCTCCCTGTCGAGTTCGCCGTTTGCGGAGCGACGTTTCTTTTCGGGGCGCCCGAGCTCGCTCAAAACCGCGTCAAGCTCGTTGCGAAACGTCTGGAGATGTTCGGCCGTCGGCACGCCCCGGTTCGTCAATTTTCTTTCGATCGCAAACACGGCCGCGCGGAGCCCGGAAGCGCCGATGAGCGCCGCTGTGCTCTTAAGCGTGTGCGCCAGGAGCATCGCTTTCGAAAAAACCTCTGGGTCGTCGGAGTCGAGCGCGTCTGAGATCCGTTCGTAGTCGGACGCGTGATCCTCGACAAAATTCTCCCTCAGCTGCCTGTAAAGCTCCTCGTCGCCGGCGGCGTTCCTCAGGCCCTCTTTCGCGTCGATCGCCGAGTGGGCAGCCAACTCCTCAACTTGCGCCAGAGAGCCCTCCTTGCCTGTCTCTGCGGCGCATTTTACCTTATCCGGGGGCAGCCACTTCAAAAGAACCGAATTGAGCGCCTTCGGGTCGATTGGTTTCGTGACGAAGTCATTCATTCCGGCCTCGATAAAGGATTCCCTGGCCCCAGCGACAGCGTTGGCTGTGAGGGCAATAATCGGCAGCGGAGCGCCAGAAACGCCCGGGAGGCAACGTATTCGCTTCGTCGTCTCAATCCCGTCCATCACTGGCATCATGTGATCCATGAATATCATGTCATATCGCTTTTCGCGAACCTTCCTTATGGCCTCGACCCCGCTTTCCGCCGTGTCCGTGCGGACGTTGTGGCGGGCTAGGTAAGCGACGGCCACCTTAAGGTTTATCTGGTTGTCGTCAACCACGAGAACGCGCACGTCGTCAGTCGCCATGGAGAACTCGGCGAGTTCCGCTGTCTTAACCATGGCTGGGTCTCCCTCGACGAGCGGCAAAAGCACGGTGAATGTGGAGCCCTCCCCGTATTCGCTCTCGACGGATATCTCACCGTCCATGAGCGTCAGCAGATTGTTTGTGATGGAGAGTCCAAGTCCTGTCCCCACTATGCCTCTGTTCGCCTCGCCGTCAAATTGCCGAAAGGAAGAGAATAGCTTCGGCATGTCCTCATCCGAGATCCCGATGCCGGTGTCCTTCACAATAAAGGCGATATAGTCGCGACCGTTTTTCGACGCACGTTTCACGCTGAAGTCCACACTGCCGTCCCTCGTGTACTTTATGGCGTTGTTCACGACGTTTACTATTATCTGCCGGACGCGCGCGTCATCCCCGTAAATGACGTGGGGCACATCCGTGCCGAACGAGTAGCGGAACTCCAGCTCCTTCGTGCCGGCCATAAATCGGCTCATGGAGACGACGTTGTCGTACAGCTCCATCAAGTTGAAGTGAACGTTTACAAGCTCCATCTTGCCAGCTTCTATCTTCGAAAAATCGAGTATGTCGTTTATTATCTGGAGCAGCGCGCGCGACATCTTCCTGATGTCGTCAAAGTAACCGCGCTGAGTTGCGTCCAAATTATCCGTTCTCATCAGGTCGCTCATGCCTATAATCGCGTTCATAGGCGTGCGTATTTCATGGCTCATTGAGGCGAGAAAGCGGCTTTTCGCCTCGGAGGCGACCTGCGCGGCGCGGCTGCGCACCTCCATCTCGCGGCGCCTTGCGTCGGCGTCTCTCGCGAGGCGCTCGTTTGCCTTGAAAGCGCGGAGGTCGCGCGAATATGTCGCGAGACGATAACCGTCGTTCAGCTCCACGCGCACGAGCGTCGTCTCGACTGGAAGCTCCTCGCCGGACAGAGTCAGATGCATCCACTCGAACTGCTGAAAACCTGTCTCTATCGCGGCACGCTCAAATTGCTCGGCTTTTTCGAGACTCAGCCTTCCGTCGGGCTGGAATTTTGGGCTCAACGCGTCGAGGTATTTCAGGTAATCCGACTTCCCGGACAGACCGTACATGCGCAGGGCCTCGTTGTTGCAGTCCATAAGATCGCCGTTTTCGTTCCACAGCGAGCAGGCGAGAGGCGTGGCGTCCAGCATCACACGCGCCGACTCCTCCGACTCCGCTTTTCTCACGTCAGTTGTGTCGTAATACATGACGAGCACACCGTAGAGATTGCCCCCGTCGTCGAGCATCGGGGACGCCTGCACGTTGTACATGCGGCCTTTTCCGTGTCCGGAGAAATCGATCTCGACGTCGTTCGAGACGATGGAGACGCGATTTTTCACGCTTTGGAAGCGTGTAGTCCCTCGCTCCACAAACTCTTCGTCCCCAAACATTGCGTAAAGTTCTCGGAAGCTCTTCCCCGCTATGACGTCGAAGCTTTCGATGCCAACAAGCCTTAGAAGCTTATCCGTGCAATATTCTATGAGCCCGTCCCCGTCGAGCAGCATTATGATCTCAGGGCTGCTCTCGAGCAAAAGCCGCATGTATTTTTCTTTTTTTAGCAGCTCCGTCATCCTGGCCTGGTCGACGCGACGGACGAAAAGAGCATCCTGAAGCGACTTCACGCTCGCTCTCAGAAGCTCGTTTTCCGCCTCCAATTCATCGACAACCCGCAGACCGCTTATACCCGGTTCGAGGTCGGCGGCAAAACCGTATTTGGCGTTTCCGTCCTCCATCGACATTAGACCAGTCCTCGTCACCCCGAAAAAAACAAGAATCCCTGAGCTCAACTTTCGAGGATTTTTATTGATTTAAAGTATACACTATCCCGCTTCGACCGTCTATTTACGTTCGATCCGACAGAGAATACGCGCAACGCATGGGCGGTTGTAAGGCTGAAGACGTCAAACGCAATCTGAATTCCGTCTTGGACTCGCTTTTGATTCAGACCATCCTTCATTGCCGCGGTCTATTGACCCTGCGGTCGCTGTGGATATACAATTGCGCAAATAAATTGCAATCTTAATGAGTTCCTGTGGGAACTAGAAGGAGGCAGAACAATCATGAGTGATTTTCTGGATCTTTGCGCCAGGCGTCAGAGCTGCAGAAATTTTTCGGGCAAACCCGTCGAGCGCGAGAAGTTGACAAAGTGCTTGGAGGCAGCGAGGCTTGCGCCCTCCGGGTGCAACTCGCAGCCGTGGAGTTTCGTGGCGGTGAACGACCCTAAAATAGTGCCGCAGGTCGCGAAGTGCGGCCAGCCGATGAACATAAACGGCTTCCTCGACAAGGCCGGGGCATTTATCGTGGTGTTGGAGGAACACGGCGTTCTCATGCCGGCGCTCCGCAAAATGCTCGACAGCCAAATTTTCGCGAAAGGCGACCTTGGAGCGGCAGTGGAGCACATCTGCCTCGAAGCAACCGACTTGAACCTCGGTACATGTATCATTGGCCTGTACGACAGGGAGACCATAGCAAAACTGCTCGAGATCCCCCAGGAAAAGCAGTTCGCCGGCCTCATAGCCGTAGGTTATCCCGCAAGCGAGGATATCCGCCCGAAGGATCGCAAACCCCTCGACCAAATCGTCCGCTACGTGTAAAAAAATTAAAGAAGGGAGGTTGTGAGCAATGGAGGGAAAGGACAAAAGAGCGTGTTCCAACATGCACGAGTGTCCATGTTTGAAGATCGACTGCACAAATCACAAAATTTGCTGCGAATGCGTGGCAAATCACAAATTGGCCGGGAATCTCCCCGTGTGCCTCAGACAGTCGAAATACTCGTAATAGACGCCATCAAGCGCGCGGTAAGCGACGACCCAGAGAAGATAGCTGATAAAGCCTACTTCCTGGAAGTAGGCTTTATCACTCTCCACGGCCCAGGCAAGGATCTGTTGGAGAATCACGAAGGTGAAGGAGGCATACCTTCGGTGGGTAGGCGCTCCTTCCGCCTTTTGTCACTGGCTTATCGACAGCGGCACCGCACCGGACAAAACAATCGTGCCTACAAAGATGACAAAGATGCCTATGGCCCACTTTGCGGACTCCCTCTGCCACTGTCCCATGTCGAGGCCAGTGAGGCGCAGCAGCAGGTAGATGAAGGCAACGAGCGGGCTCAACAGATGGAATGCCTGCCCCATGAGTGAGGCGAGCGCCATGTGCATAGGGGTAAAACCATACGTGTAGCCCGTCTGAGCCAACACAGGCATGACTCCGTAGTAAAACGCGTCGTTCGACAGGAAAAACGTGCCGGGGGCTGAGATCACCGCTACGACAACGCCCCAGAAACTGCCCATGCTCTCCGGGATGATCGTCGCAAGGCTCCTCGCCAAAGCGTCGGCCATGCCGGTTCCATTAAAAAGCCCCATGAATATCCCGGCGGCGAACACGAGGATGACGACCTGCACAGCGTCCCCTGCGTTTGCCGAGATCCGTGCGGACTGCTCCTTCAGCTTGGGATAGTTTAGGAGGAGCGCTAGCACGGTTCCAACCGAAAAGAGAAATACTGGAGGGAAGAGATCCATCACAAGCATGGCGATCATGGCGACAGTGAGAACTGCGTTTATCCAGATGTTTTCCGGTCGCCGAAGTTCGAGAGTCTCCTCGTCCTTAATGTCCGTCAGTTTTTCAATCTCCGCGCCGGACAGTTCCGCTGAACCGAGGCGGGCGCGTTCCCTCTTGCCCAGAATCCACGCAACGCAGATCATGTAAAGTATGGCGATCGCCATCCCAGGGGCGAGGAATCTCAGGATGTCGGCGCCAACGTTGAGGACGCTCATGGCGCGAGCGGTTGGGCCGCCCCACGGGAGCAGGTTCATTATAGTGTTCTGGAGGATTACTATGACCCCGAGGTTCATCAACTTCATGCTCAGCTTGTTGTAGATCGGGATAAACGCGGCACAGCAGATCATCGTTGTTGTTGTCCCGTCGCCGTTGAGGGACACCGTAGCCGCCACAACGGCTGTAGCCACAAGAATTTTGGCCGGGTCGCCCCTGGCGAACCTGATCATAGCTTTAGTTACCGGATCGAACAGCCCGGCGTTAAGCATGATACCGAAGTATAAAATAGCGAAAAGCAGCATAACCCCGGTGGTCGAGGTCGTTTTGAGGCCTTCGAGGGCAAACTGGCCCAAGTTACCCTCAGAGAGCCCAAGAAGCACGGCTATGACCGAAAAAACAAGAGGCACGAATACGAGCGTGGTAAGGGGGGACATCTTCTTCGTCATTATTACGAACATGAACACCGCCACCATAATGTATGCCAAAACGATCAACATACCTTCCACCTCCCAAGAATAAGGCGATGATAATCTGGAAATATACGTCTCGCAACTGTCTCATTGCTTAATATTTAGGGCGGTATTTCATGAATAATATCCGGGCATATGCGGGACGCTTTCCAATGGACGTGAAGACTTGCTCTTCGAACCGGTAATTCCAATCGCATATTCTCACTATATAACGAACTGTGACGTGATATCATGGAATGATCGTAATGTCAGCTGGCAGGGGGTTTTGATATGTGTGGATTTTCCGTTCCTCGTAATGTTATCGTATTGGTCTGTGTTTTTCTGCTATTTTTCACGGGTGCGCGAGCTTCCGCCGATTCAGCGCCTGTCGTCCGGTCGGTCGACTTCTACCCCTCCGGGGCTAAGTTCACGTTTCAGATGGACACGGATAACGCGGACAAAAGTTTCGAGTTCGACCTGCCAGGCGCGTTCACCGGGGAGAGCGTGCGCTGTCTGACGCTTGTAAAAGTGACGTCGCTCAAGGTTGACACCATTTCTGTCAAACAGTCGCCGCCCGACGAACTTCTGGCGCTTAAGAAAAATGTTGACGAGGCCGCGCGAGAGGTCAGCCTGCTCGATGGGCGCAAGGCGGCTTTGACTCGGGCGCTCGAGATGCTCTCCACACCGTCAGGCGCCTCAGGGGACGGAAACGAAAATGCGCCCTACAGCGGGACACTGGCCGATTATCTCGAGTACGTGGCGAACTCCCGAAAGATGCAGACTGATATATATGCGGAGCTCGTCGACGTCGGGATGAGTTTGTTAAAAGCGCAGGAGGTTTTAAATGAGAGGCGGGAGGAGTACGAAATCCTGAGGAGTGAGATCGAGCGCAAAAAACCGCAAACCCCCGGGGCCGTCATCAAGGTGCGGGGCACTGTGTCGTCGCCGACGCGTCTGCTCTTCGAGGCGCGCACACCGGCGGCGGGCTGGGACGTCGGTTATGAGATGGAGATGGACAGCGCGAGCGGCGACATCGCAGCGAAGATGAGCGCCGTCGTCTGGCAGAAAACCGGGGTGAATGTGAGCGGCACGCTATCCTTCCACACTCGCCAGCCCTCGTCCTCCGTCTCTCCGCCCGAGATCCTCCCGTTGACGGTGGCAATTCGGGCTCTGCAGAGCGACAAAAAGTTGTCCTTCGCTACTTTTAGCGACCTGCCCCTGCCTGGATACTCTATTGCGGGGGCGCCAGCCGCCATGGCGCCGATGGACTCAGAGTACATTGAGGCGCTCGCGCCGCCGGCCTCGATTTCGACAATTTCGAACGTCACTGTACAAGGCAAGGGCGAGGTCGACGGCGACGGGAACCAGACTCGCATAAACCTGGGCGAGTTCCCCATAAAGAGCGTCCCCGTCATAATATCGATCCCGGAGCGTAACAGGGAGGCGTGGATAGTCGCGAGCGTGGACGAGGTTCCGCCGTCTCTTTTGCCTGGCACGGCGGAGCTCTCCGTCGACGGCGCTTCTACAGGGCGAACCGTAATACCGGGCGCTGCGGGACAAATTCGCGTTCCGTTCGGCATGACATCGCGGATCACAGCCAAAAAAGAACCGTTTGTCAGCGCCTCCGGGAGCTCATGGACCGGCAAGGGCGTTAGAAGCGACGGCTATACGCTCGAAGTGACGAGCGGGATGACAGCTGAAAGCGAGATAACCGTCTTGGATCGCATTCCGATACCGACGATCGACAAGGTAGTTCTCGAGGTAAAAAAGATCGACCCTGAACCATCCGAGCGCGATAGGGAGAACAGGCTAGTCTGGAGGTTGAATATAAAACCGGGCGAGACGAAAAAGATAACTGTCGAATATACCCTCAGGTATCCTGGCGACGAGACGCTCGAATATGGCAACTGAAAACAGACCAGGCCCGCGCCAGAGCAGCGTGATGAAAGAGTAGAGCCATTATTGTAGAAGATAAGGTAGGTGTATGGTCATGAAATTGTTACTCGAACCATTAAAAGCTGGAAACCTTTCACTGAAAAATCGGCTGGTATTTCCGCCAATAGCGACCTCCAAGGCAATGGACGACGGGAAAGTGGGCCGGGCTATTTTGGATTATTACGACGAAAAAACTCGAAGCGGTCTGATTGGGCTTACCATAACGGAGCACAGCTTTATCAGTATACAGGGGAAAGCAAGCCGCAATCAATTGTCCGTAGGAGATGAAAGCGTGATCGATGGGTTGAGGAAATTGACGGAGACGATTCATCGTAATGGTTCAGTCGCGGTCGCGCAGATAAATCACTCTGGCAGCGTAGCTGCGAGGGAGATAACCGGTCTCGACGCGCTGGCCCCGAGCTCGATTCCAAATCCGCGCAAACCAGGCAAGGACGTGCCTCGCCAACTGACAAAACTTGAAATAGGCGGCATTGTTTCTGATTTCGCAAGCGCGGCCCGGCGCGTAAAAGAAGCTGGTTACGACGGCGTCGAGATCCACTCGGCGCACGGGTTTTTGCTGAATCAGTTTTTCTCGCCGCTGACTAACCAACGTTCGGACGAGTATGGCGGCAAGGTGGAAAACCGCTTCCGAATCCACCTTGAGATCATCGCCGCTGTCAAAAAGATCGTGGGGAACGACTTTCCCATTCTTTTGCGCTTGGGCGCCTCGGATTATAGGGAGGGCGGCATTACGATTCAAAATAGCGAACTTGCCGCACAAGCTTTTGAAAAAGCCGGAGTGGATATTCTCGATATATCGGGAGGTCTCAACGGTTACACCGCGCCCGCCGGCGATGAGGGGCCCGGATATTTCGCGCCGCTTTCATGTGCGATAAAGCAAAAAGTCAACATTCCGGTCATCCTTGCCGGCGGCGTTATGCGGGCGGAAGAAGCGGAGCGTCTGCTGGAGGAGCGCAAAGCGGATCTGATAGGCGTAGGAAGGGCGATACGTAACGACTCCGACTGGGCGGAAAAAGAATTGGCAAGGACTGATATTTGAGGAATCACCTGAAACCACAGGTTAGGCGGAATGTCAAGGCGATAAACGGTCTTTTGCGAGAAAGGGCGTGCGCAAAGCTCGGCGCCCTTTCTCGCAAACTGTCGACGTGCGTGGCAACGATGCGACGTCGTAGACCTGTTATTTATCGCTCGGGTCGATAAACGGCGTCGATGAGCGTGCCGTCGCGGTATTCCACTACGGCCACTACTTCGCCGCCTGCGCGCTCCTGCTGCTCAGGCACGCCGGTGAGCTTCTCCACTCTGCTCTTGAGATCGCCTATATCGACGACTGGCAGTCCCGCTCCTCGGGCTAGGGCGAGAAGGTCTTGTCTCAGCGGGTTTATCAGGATGCCTCGCTCCGTGACTATGGCGTCCACGGTCTCGCCGGGCGTTGTGACGTTGCTGACAGAATCTTTTATTGAACAGACCCCTCCGCGGAACGACGGCAGCACGACTATGGAGAGCGCGGCGCCGGCGGCAGTGTCGCAGTGACCGCCCGAAGCTCCGCGAAGAACGCCATCGTTTCCTATGAGCACGTTCACGTTGAAATTCACGTCGACATCGAGTGCGGCCAGTATAACGCAATCCAGATTGTGCACGATACAGCCGGCGTTGAATGGGTTGGCGTACCATGACGAGTCGATCTCAACGTGGTTCTGGTTCCCGCTTACGGACTCCGTGACGACTGCGTCGAAGCTTTGTACGTCGAAAAGGGCGCGAAAAAGCCCCTCTTCGAGCATCCGCGACATATGGCCTGAGATCCCGCCGAGGCCAAAAGAACCCACTATCCCTTTCTTTTTCATATACTCCTCGAGGTAGACAGAGACTGCAAGGCTCGCGCCGCCGACGCCCATTTGAAACGAAAAACCGGGCGCGATGATCCCAGAGACTTTCATCAGGCGAAACGTGTCGTGCGCGATTTTCAGGTCGACAGGGTTGCGCGTGATGCGGGCCGCGCCAGTCGCGATCTTCTTAGGATCCCCTAGACTGTTCACGCTGACGACCTGGTCGACCCGGTATTGAGGTATGGATATATTGCGCGCAACTGGATAATCGACCAGATTGTCAGTGATTGCGATCACGTGTTTTGCGTAAGTCGCGTCGGTTATCGCGTATCCGAGCGAGCCGCAGGCCGACGGCCCGCTTGAACCGGATATATTTCCCAGCTTGTCGCAGGTCGGCGCCGCGAGGAACGCGACGTCTATCTCGATCTGCCCTTCCTCGATGGCGCGCGCCCTTCCTCCGTGGGAGCGGATAACAACCGGGATGCCAGCCTCTCCGCTCGATATCAGCCCGCCCAGCCTGCCGCGCACGCCGGAAGTATACAGCCTGCCGATAAGCCCGCACTTGATATAGTCCGCCACGCAGTCGTGCGCGTCTGGTATCGAACTCGGGGCGAACGTGAGATTTTTGTAGCCCATGTTCTTTAGCGTCTCGAGCGCCATCGGCATGACGGCGTCGCCGTTGCGGAGGTGGTGGTGGAAGGATATCGTCATCCCGTTCTCGAGGCCGGAATTTTTGATCGCCTGCTCCAGGCTCGCCGCGATTTTGCTCCCGTGCCTGTCAACAGTTCGCAGACGAACCGAGGCGCCGACTATGCCGTGAACGGAGTTTATCCTCTGGAAAGGGCCGCTGTACGGGTCAAATGGCCCCACGCCAGGAACCTCGGCTGGCACCATTCTCCCGAGAGAGTTTTTTGCGAACCGTGTCATACTGGCGATTCCTCCTCGTAATCGTACAAGGACGCCACTGCTACGAGATTTTCCGCCCTGGCCGCCACGGGGGCGTCCACCATTCGGCCTCCGACAGATATAACGCCCTTTCCCTCCCTCGCCGCTTCTTTCGCAGCTTCGACGATGCGCTGTGATTTTGCCAGTTCCTTTGGGTCGGGCCGATATGCCCTGTGTATGACCTCTATCTGGCTGGGGTGGATCGCGGCCTTGCCGGTGAAGCCAAGCTCCACTATCTGTTTTGACTCCTTGAAAAGCCCGTCAGGGTCGTTTATATCGGCCCAGACAGTGTCGAAAGCGGATATTTTCGCCGCGCGCGCCGCCAAAACAACTCGGCTGCGGGCGTAGAACAGTTCCCAGCCATCGCGCGTCTTCTGTACGCCCATGTCGGCCGTCAAGTCCTGGCCGCCGAGCGTAAGGGCCGATACGCGGGGCGACGCGATCGCAATCTGGTACGCGTTTTCTATGCCAAGCGCGGTCTCCAACATAGCGTGAAGCTGGACGCAACCGACAGGTATGCCGCTTTCCAACTCGATCTCCGATATCAGCGAATCCGCCGAAATAACGTCCTCGGGCGAGCTGCACTTGGGCAGGCGCACCGCGTCGGGCCTGCACGGCACAATATCCATCAGATCCTTTTTGAAATATTCCGTGTCCGCGCCGTTTATTCTGACCGTAACTATCAGGTCGCCAAAGTCGAAGCTCCTCAAAAACGAACGAACCATCTTGCGCGCAGCGTCTTTTTCCGACGCCGCGATCGCGTCCTCGAGGTCGAGCAAGATGCTGTCCGCGCCGAATACCGGAGCGTTCTGGATCATCCCCGGCGAATCGCCAGGTATGTAAAGCATGGAGCGGCACGGGCGATTATTTTTTTTGTTTTTGCTGTTGTTTATCATGATCCGAGGTTCTCCATCGCGCGCTCCAGAGCGGTTTCGATCCGCGCGCGAAGCGTCGCCTCCAGCGCACCCTGATCCTGTATATGGAGACGGGCGTTCTCGACGGAATACTCGGCCAGCACCTGCCGCGCGACTCCCTCCGTTCTCTTCAGGAATAACTTTTTGTTAGCGCCAGCGTAGTCTAACTCGAATGACTCTGACGGAGTCACCGTAACTAGACAGTCCGACGACTCGAGCGAACCGGCGCTCGCTGTCCGTGCTATCAAAGATCTCTCCCCCTTCTAAATCCTCGCCGCTATTTCCTTTAAAAACTCCTCAGTGTTAACAGCGCGTTTGTCCGACATCTCCGCAAGCCCATAAAGATCCTTCGTCATGACGCCGCTTTCGATGGTCTTTATGGAAGCGGCCTCCAATCTGTCCGCGAAGTCGACGAGAGCCTTGATTTTGTCCAGCTCGCCGCGCTTGCGGAGCGCGCCAGTCCAAGCAAATATGGTCGCCATTCCGTTCGTCGAGGTGATCTCGCCCTCCAGATGTTTGTAATAGTGGCGCGTCACCGTGCCGTGAGCCGCCTCGTACTCGAAGTAACCGTCGGGCGACACGAGAACGGACGTCATCATCGCAAGACTGCCAAATGCCGTCGCGACCATGTCTGACATCACGTCTCCGTCGTAATTCTTGCACGCCCAGATAAAACCGCCATCTGAGCGAATGACGCGTGCCACAGCGTCATCTATGAGCGTGTAGAAATACTCGATGCCGGACTCGCCAAACTTCGATTTGTAGTCGGCGCTGAATATTTCTTCGAATATCTCTTTGAACCGGCCGTCATACTTTTTAAGGATCGTGTCCTTCGTAGAGAACCAGAGAGACTGCCTCGTCGACAGCGCGTAGTTGAAGCAGGCGCGCGCGAAGCTCGCTATAGAGGCGTCCAGATTGTGCATACCCATAACGACTCCAGGTTTTCTGAAGTCGTGGATCAGTTCACGGACGACATCGCCCTCGTCCGGCGTGTAGACAAGTTCGACCCTGCCAGGTTTTTTGACGTTGAACTCTGTGGCTCTGTAAACGTCGCCATAGGCGTGGCGCGCTATGGTGATGGGCTTTTTCCACGTCCTGACAGAGGGTTTGAGCGGCGCCACGACTATGGGAGCGCGGAAAACCGTCCCGTCCAGTATCGCTCTGATCGTCCCGTTCGGGCTGCGCCACATCTGCTTCAGCTTGTACTCCTCGACTCGCTGGGCATTTGGGGTGATGGTCGCGCATTTCACAGCGACTCCGTATTTTTTCGTCGCCTCCGCCGCCTGCACAGTGATCTTGTCGTCCGTCTCGTCGCGCTTCTTTAAACCAAGGTCATAATACTCCGTTTTCAGATCTATATGGGGATTGATAAGGATCTCCTTTATCTTCTGCCATATTATCCGCGTCATCTCGTCCCCGTCCATCTCGACGAGGGGTGTTGTCATAGTTATCTTTCCGCTCATTTTCGTCACTCCTTTATTCTGATTTATTCTGCGTAGTAGTTCATGAGACAGCCGGCAAGAATAATATCGCGATCCTCGCCGCCTAGGTCTGGCAGCTTGAGCTGGATATCCGTCGACCCCGATCCATCCGATTTTACAAGCTTCGCCGGTATCACAGTCGCGCCGCTTTTCACGGCCGCGCGGATGCTGGGTACGAAAAGCCAATCTCCAAGCGTTATTTTGGGCTGATCCTCCGGGGCGATTAAAAATGGCGTCATCCCCCAGTTGATGAGATTGCTGCGGTAGCGCTTCGTCGCGTACTCTATAGCCAAGTTTGCCTCGCCGCCCAGCATTTTCTGGGAGGACGCAGCCTGTTCCCTTGCCGAGCCGTCGCCCGGCTTGACGGCAAATATCACGCTGCCGAGCCCCGTGGACTTCTCGGCGTTCGCGTCCCTGGCAAAAGAAAGGATCCTGGCGAGATTCGGCGGCACATTGCCGCCCTGGCGTTCTTTTTCGAGGGCTTGGACGGACTTCGCGCGCCCGACATAGCCCGGATCCTTGCGCGAGAGCGCGTATTCGGCGAGTTTTATTGGGTTTGACCGCAGGGACGACGTCTCGCCGGAGGGGATTAGCTCGTCCGTCGTAGTCACAGGGTCTGTGATGACAGACGCTATGAGCAGCAGAATGTTCTCCGGCAATGGGGAAATTTTGGGCCACGGTTTGATGTTCGGGCCAAATATGAGCTCCTCGTCCGGATTCGCCCTGCCAAATCCCTGGTAGACGCGTTTGTCATAGACAGTCCTGTCGAAATGATACGGGACGTCAACAAGGCGGGAGACCATATCGGTGGCCGGCGTGATCTTACCCTTGTTCACGGCGGTCGCGGCAATAGAGCGGGCGTCCATCAGAGCTACGAGGGATATCTGTCCGTCTCCCGGCTTCGAACCCTCCCTGTTTGGGAAGTTTCTCGTCGTGTGGCGTATAGAAAACGCTCCGTTCGCCGGGGTGTCGCCCGCCCCGAAACATGGGCCGCAGAAGGCCGTGCGGATGCTGGCGCCAGCAGCCATAAGTTTCTCAATCGCGCCGTTCCTCGTCAGCTCAATATTTACAGGTTGGCTTGCGGCGTATACGGAGAGCCAGAATTCTCCGTCTCCCGTATCCCCTCCATCCAGAATTTGGCTAGCAGCGACAAGATTTTCGAACGTGCCTCCCGAACAGCCGGCGATTACGCCCTGATCGGCGTACAAACTGCCGCCCTTCACCTTGTCGGACAGCTTTAATTCAATTTTATTGCCGAGCTGTTTTTTTGCGTCCTCCTCAACTTGTTGGAGAATATCCTCGATGTTTGAGTTAAATTCCTCGATGGTGTAGGAGTTGCTCGGATGGAAAGGCAGCGCTATCATTGGCTTGACCTTATCCAGGTTCAATATGACCGCCCTGTCGTACCAGGTGACCGGCGCCGGGTCGAGCTGCCTGTAGTCCTGGGGCCTGCCATGTATCGTCAGGTACTCTTTCACCTTCTCGTCCGTGCGCCAGACAGAGCTCCAGCACGCCGTCTCCGTGGTCATGACGTCGACGCCTATACGAAAATCCGCAGACAGGTTCGACACGCCGGGGCCAACAAACTCCATTGCGCTATTTTTCACAAATCCGTTCGCGAAAACGGATCTTATTATGGCAAGAGCTACATCCTGCGGCCCAACCCCAGGTTTCGGGGCGCCCTCGAGATATATCGCCACGACGTCCGGATGAGGCATATCGTAGGTTCTCTTCACGATCTGTTTTACAAGCTCGGGGCCGCCCTCGCCGACCGCGAGCGTGCCCAGGGCGCCGTAGCGCGTATGGCTGTCTGAGCCCAAGATCATCTTTCCGCAGCCCGCGTGCATCTCCCGTATGTACTGATGGATGACCGCAATGTGGGCGGGCACGAATTCGCCGCCGAACTTGCGGGCTGCCGACAGCCCGAAGACGTGGTCGTCCTCGTTGATCGTGCCCCCGACGGCGCAGAGGCTGTTGTGACAATTCGTCATCACGTAAGGTACCGGGAAACTCTTCAGTCCGCTGGCAAGAGCGGTCTGTATGATGCCGACGTATGTGATGTCGTGCGAGGTCAGCGCGTCAAAGCGCATCTTGAGGTTTTTTTCGTCGCCGTCTTTGTTATGCGCGGTTATGATGCTCTCCGTAATGCTGCCCTTTGCCGCTTTCACCTTGTCGCAGACAGAGCCCGAGCCAAGCGGCCGCAAGCCCGCCTCCGCCAGACGGGCGTTTATCTCCTGCCCGCCCAATTTGTCTGCGTCCTCAAGCAAAAGATCGCCCTGGAGCAGATATGCTCCGTTTTTCATAAGGTCAATCACCACAATACCCCCTATTTTTTGTGAAATGTTGATTAAAATCGCCTCAACTCACTGTCTTGATTTTACCTTTAGGAATCTAACATAAAATCAGCCTTTCATTAGAAAAAAATGCGACAATCATGAATATTTTCGGAGTGCTTCGTTCGTCACATATGCAGGCCGCCGATTTACGCCTCTTTGGTTCATCGAGTCGCGGAATCATGACTGGGGCCGGGTTCGTACTCGACAAGGCCCTAGCGCATTTTTGTCTCCGCTTTACCGCAAAACTCGGGGGGACTTGGGTTGTTTGTTTTTTTATAGTGAAGTGCTATAATATCGGCATACTGCTTATCGGCGTACGCGACTGAAGAGTGGGTTCTCCCACTCTTCGTTTTTTAGCCTATACCCGATATCGGCATTGGAGATATTGCAATGAAAGAATCGAAAAAAACGAGCTGCCTTAAGGGCAAACTTGCGGAGATAGTTGCGCAAAGCGGAGTTGAATGTGTCGGGGTTGATGTTGCTGGCTCCCGTTCCGGTACAATCCTCAGGATGTATATCGACTCGCCTGACGGCGTCGGGCACCTTGAGTGCGAGCGGGTATCACGCGCTGCCGCGGAATATTTCGACTCTTGCGAGGATGATAATCCCTGGTTTTCAGGGAAATATTTTCTGGAGGTCAGTTCGCCGGGCATAGAGCGCCAGCTCTTCACGCCTGAACAATATGTTCGCTTTATTGGGCGAAACGCGCGTCTCGTGACGACTGATCGAAAAAAAATCGAGGGCGAACTCGCCGGTTGCGAGGACGACATAATAACAATAAAAATGGACGACGGCTCGGAGGAGAGGATAGCCTTCGAGAATATCAAGAGAGGGAACCTTGCGTTCGCCATTGAGAAGGGCGAACGTAAAGGCGCCGGCGCACGGCGAAAAGGCGGCAAGGCAAAAAAGGAACGATAGGTCTAACTGACAGGCATATAACTTAAAGAACTCTCGCACCGCCCAAAAACAGGGAGGAGAAAATATGCAGCTTGGCAAGGATTTTGTGAAGGCGTTAAAACAAATAGAGGTCGAAAAGGGGCTCCCGGCGGAGATAATAACGTCAAGCCTCGAGGCCGCTATGGTATCGGCGTATAAAAAATACAAGAATGGCAGTCAGGATGTCGAGGTTCACATAAGTACGGCGAACGGTGAGATATCTCTCTCCGAGCGTTACCACATAGTCGAAACTGTGGAGAACCCCGACGCGGAATGGACGCTCGCTCAGGCCGCAGATCGCGGACACACGGACATCGAGCTGGGAGACACTGTCTATATAGAGGTTCTGCCAGAGAATTTCGGCAGGATAGCGGCTCAGACAGCCCGTCAGGTGATCATACAGAGGCTGAAGGACGCCGAGCGGCAGATCATTTTCAACGAGTTCGCCGATCACATAGGAGACCTCGTTGTTGGGACGATATTCAAGGCCGAGGGCGACCAGATACTCGTGCGGGTGAACGACAGAACCGACGCGCTGCTGCCGAGGGAGGAGCGCATCTCCGGCGAGGCGTACCCGCCGGGAGAGCGTAAGAAATTCCTGCTTCTCGACGTTCGAAAGACGACCCGCGGCCCCAGGATAGTGGTATCCCGCACCCACCCCGGTCTTCTGAAACGCCTCATGGAGCTTGAGGTTCCCGAGATAGGCGAGGGAACTGTCGAAATACGCTCGATCGTCCGGGAGGCTGGGACTAGGGCTAAGATTGCGGTGGCGTCGCTTGACGTCAACGTCGATCCTGTGGGAGCGTGCGTGGGCAACGGCGGCGCCCGCATAAAATCGATAAGCGAGGAACTTGGCGGGGAGCGGATCGACATCATTATATGGAACAACGACCGCATGCAGTTCGTTCGCAACTCTCTCTCGCCCGCTAAGGTCGCCAGGGTGGAACCTGTTCTGGAGCAGGAACATTCGCTGAGGGTGTTCGTTCGTCAGGATCAATTATCTCTCGCTATAGGCAAGGCGGGGCAGAACGTCAGACTGGCCGCGAGGCTCACCGGCTGGAAAATAGATATAAAGGTCATTGAGCCGGAGAGGCTTCCGACGATGCAGGATCTTTTCGAGGACATTATAAAAGGTAGTGGAGAGTCGCTGTGGGAGGATCTTCCAAAAAATTGAAGCCGTGCCGGCGTCCAAGGCGTTGTGTGGCCTGTGGCGCCGAGGAGACGAAGAGCGGGCTCATCAGAGTCGTACGCTCTCCAGATGGAGTTGTGAGCGTGGACAGAGTCGGCAGGGTTCCCGGTCGCGGGGCTTATCTATGCGGGAAGGTCGAGTGTGTGAAGATGGCCAGGAAAAAAAATGCTCTGGCCCGCGCCCTGAAGCAGCCCGTCGACACGGGAATATACGCGTTGCTGGAGGAACTGGCGCTTGAGCGCGACGCGCTCGACTGACACGGCGCGCGTTCTCTCGTTGCTTGGCATAGCGAGAAGATCCGGCGTTCTCCTGCTCGGACAGGATCAAGTCCTTCGTTCGCTAGGCAGAAGGCTTTTTGTGGTGACGGTTCCGGATTGTTCGCCGGCCGTGCTCCGCAAGCTAGACGCCAGGAGCGGCGAAAACCTTGTATGCTGCGTATTGAGCGGCACAAGCCGCGCGGAACTTGGGAGATCGCTCGGGGTTAGCGGCGCTCAGATCGCCGCCCTTCCGCTAGAGAGCGGCTTTGCGAAAAAACTTGCTGTACTTTTACAACAGGAGGGGCTAGGTATAGATGAGTAAAATAAGAGTTTACGAACTTGCGAAACTGCTTGGGAAGAGCAACCCGGAGCTTGTAGAAACGCTGAAGAATATTGGAGTTGAGATTAAAACGCACATGAGTTCCATTGACATTGAGACGGCCCAAAAGGTAGAGGAAGTCATAGCGGCGGAAAACGCGTCTTGCGAGGGCGGAAAAGTTGTAAGCGTCTTGTCCTCGCAACCGGACGAAAAACCAGAGGCGGCCGGAGAGCTATTGCTCGTCGAGGAGTCGGCTACTGTTGGGGATATAGCCAAAAAGCTGGGCAAGTCACCGTCGGATGCCGTGAAAGCGCTGATCGACGAGGGTTATATGATCCCGGCGAACAGCGTACCGGACGATGACGCCCTGACCGTGCTCTCCATCGCGTTCGGCCGGGAGATCAAGAGGGGCGCCCCGGCGTCAAAGACGGAGAGACCTTCCACGCCTATCAAGGGCGACTTGAAACCTGCGGAGCGCGCCGCGCCGGCAAACAAGGCAAAATCATCGCCGGACGCGAAATCCAGGCCTCCGATAGTGACAGTCATGGGACACGTCGACCACGGAAAAACGACTCTGCTCGATTTCATCCGCAAGACCAGAGTCACCGAGGGAGAGGCCGGTGGCATAACCCAGCACATAGGCGCGTATAAGGTCAATTGCAACGGGCATGACATCGTTTTCCTCGACACGCCAGGGCACGAAGCGTTTACGGCGATGCGCGCTCGCGGCGCGAGCGTCACAGACATAGCCATACTTGTAGTGGCGGCTGATGACGGCGTGATGCCGCAGACGATAGAGGCCATGAACCACGCGAAAGCGGCCGGCGTGCCGATAATAGCGGCCATCAATAAAATAGACAAACCCGACGCCAAACCGGAGCGCGTACGTCAGCAGTTGTCGGACTACGGTCTTGTTCCCGAGGAGTGGGGCGGAGACGCCATCATGGTAGAGGTCGCGGCCAAGGCCGGGACGGGAATTGACACACTTCTGGAGATGATCCTCCTCGTGGCCGAGATGTGCGAGCTAAAGGCGTCCGATACCGCCCCGGCCGAGGGAATCGTGGTTGAGGCGAATCTGGATAAGGGCAAGGGTCCTGTAGCGACCATCATAGTCCAGCAGGGGACTCTCAAGCGGGGTAGTATAATAGCGACCCAGTCCTCCTGGGGCAAAATCAGGGCGATGCTCGACGACACAGGGAAACCAATAGACGCCGCCGGCCCGAGTACGCCTCTTGAGATCCTCGGCCTCGAAAACGTGCCGATGCCGGGCGAGATATTTCACCTGATCGCTTCGGAGCGTGAGGCGCGGGACATCGTAAGCGCCTCGTCTAGGAAGGATCAGGATCAGTACAAGTCACGGGGCAAGCTTACGCTCGAGGAGCTGTACGACCAGATGCAGATCGACGAGACCCCGCAGTTGAACGTTGTGCTCAAGTGCGACGTTCAGGGTTCGCTAGAGGCTTTCCACTCCACGCTTCTTAAGATGGGGACGGAGGAGGTTGGCATAAACATCGTGCACGAGGCCGTCGGAAGGATATCAGAGTCCGACGTGACGCTCGCCTCTGTTTCGAACGCTATAATAATAGGCTTTAACGTGCGCCCGGGCGCAAACGCCAAAAAACTGAGCGAGTCAGAGAACGTGCAGATCAGGCTGTATCGCGTCATTTACGACATGCAGGAGGATATCAGAGCAGCGCTCGAAGGGATGCTCGCTCCGACGTTGCGTGAGAGCATAGTGGGCCAGGCCGAGATAAGGGCGTCGTTCAAGATCCCGAAGATAGGCAAGATCGCCGGCTGTTTTGTGCAGGAGGGCGTGATACGCCGAAACACGAAGGTTCGCGTCGTTCGCGATGGAGTGGTCGTGTGGGATGGCAACCTGACAGGGCTGAGGCACTTCAAAGAGGACGTTCGTGAGATAGCGGCCGGTAATGAGTGCGGCCTCAGCTTCTCAGGCTTTCAAGATTTCCGCGACGGCGACGTCGTGGAGGCCTACGAGATCCTCTCCGAGAAAAAGACGCTCGAATTATAGACTGATAAGATGTACCCCTGCGATGAAACCATGGGTCGGAGTAGCGATCGTTTCTATAAAAATTTTGGGTTCTTCGAGCCTGAAAGACAGGAGACAGGTTGTGCGTTCGCTTACAGAGCGCGCCCGCTTCAGGTGCGGCGTCTCTGCCGCCGATCTTGGCCCGGACGCCTGGGACAGGGCGGACTTGGCCTTTTCGGCCATTGGTTCCTCACATCAGGAGATGGAGGCACGTATGAATCAACTCCTCTTTATGATCGAAAAAAACGAGGACGGCGGCGATTTCGAGGTGTTGGGCGTCAGTCAAGAGGTGTTTTCCTATGGTGACATACAGGATAGAGCGACTGAATAAGGAGTTTCTCCGCTTGATTGCGGAGCTGCTCTCAGATGGAGTCAAAAACGAGACGGCCCGCGAGGCGATATTGACTCGCGTGGACTGTTCACGTGACCTGAGCTCCGCAAAGGTTTATTTCACGCTTATCGACGAAGCGAGGAAGGACGAGGTGACGTCCGCCCTCAGCTCAGTGAGAGGCTCTATCAGAGGCCGACTCGGCCGCGAGATGCATATAAGGCAGATTCCCGAGCTCCGTTTTATTTACGATGACTCCGAGAAAAAGGCTCGCGCGATCGACGCGCTTATCGACCAGGTCGTTCAGGCGAGCGGTGAAAAGGGCGATTAAAATTAAATGAATAAGAAACCTGTCGCCGAAGTAATGGAAATTTTATCATCGAAGGGCAAATGGCTCGTACTGATGCACGAAAAAGCGGACGGAGACACGACCGGCTGCGCTGTGGCCATTGCGTCCCTCGGAACCAGGCTTGGAAGGGACGTTACGCTCGCTGGCCCTGACCCTTTTCCTTCGAGGTATTCATTCCTTCTTGGCGGTATGCCATACTGTCAGATCGACGTTGTCCCGGAGAAATTCTTCGGCGACGATTGCGTCGTGATATGTGTCGACACGAGCAACGCCGAGCGCTCCATAAAGGGTCTCTCCGCCGCGCGATCGAAGGTTCTCATCGTAAACATCGATCACCACGACGACAACTCGAAATACGGCGACGTCAATTGGATAGACGGATCGTCATCCGCCACAGGCGAGATGGTGACGGAACTGATGTCGTCCTCGGAGTGGGGTATAACTCCTCAGGAGGCAAATTCCCTTTACACGGCTATTGTCACCGACAACGGGCACTTCAGCTTCCCCTCGTCGACCGCAAAAAGCCATGAACGCGCTGTAGAGCTGCTCGAGGCCGGCGCGTCTCCGGGCATGATGGCAGAGGAGCTTGAGAGTAATATGACGGAGGGCGCTCTGAAGCTGTGGAGCAGGGCTTTCTCCAGAGTCGCTCTTTTTGCTGGCGGGCTCTGCGCTTTTTTCTGGCTAACGAAATTGGATTTTGAGGAGACATTGTCAACCAGACAAGATACGGAGAATCTCGTGAACTTCCTGCTCAGGATAAGGGGCGTTCGCCTTGCCGCGCTCTGCACAGAGTTAGGCGACGGCGTACGCGTGAGTCTGAGGGCGAGGTTCCCCTTGAGCGCGCACGAGATCGCCGTGTCTTTGGGAGGAGGAGGACACAACCTCGCTTCCGGGTGTACGATACGAGAACCGCTCGATGACGCGCTAAAGATCTTGCGGACGGAGATGGAGAGACATGCTGAAACCAGCTTTTCTGCCGGTTGATAAGTCAGTTGGGGTGCTCAGCACCAGATGCGTCGAAGATGTGCGCCACGTTCTTAAAGACGCGGGAGATGCCGAACGCAGGAGAGTTGGCAAGGCTTCGCGCGAGACGAGGGTTGGTCATGGCGGCACTCTCGACTCGTCGGCGTCCGGACTGCTCATATTACTCATAGCTGGCGCTACGAGGCTCAGCACTATCGTGATGGGCATGCCGAAAGTCTACAGAGCTGTCGTCAAGCTCGGTTCCGAAACCTCTACTTGCGACTACACGGGAGATATACTTTTTTCGTCAGCCTGGGAAGGCGTTCACTATGAGGATATCGACGCGTTATTGCCCTCCTTTATGGGATGGAGGATGCAGACACCCCCAAAGGCCTCCGCTGTACATGTTGGCGGACGCAGGGCCCACGAGATATTTCGGTTTGGCGGAGACCCAGAAATAGAGCCAAGGCCCATTTTCATAGAGTGGATAAAGCGCGTTGGCCCAATATCGCACGACGGCGAAGTGACGCTTCTGATTCGCTGCGGCAAGGGCACTTATATAAGAAGCATAGCGAGGGATATTGGCCGCGCCCTGGGTTGCGGCGCGCACATCTCGGCGCTTGTGCGCGAAAGCATCGGTCCTTTCACACGGCGGAACGCGATGAAGATTGACCTTGAATCGGACATCGATCCTGAAGAGCTGCGTGAGTCAATGATTCCGGTGACGATCCTTGAGGAATTTCTGCC
Organism: Synergistaceae bacterium; assembly: GCA_031289775.1. GTDB lineage: Bacteria > Synergistota > Synergistia > Synergistales > Synergistaceae > JAITOY01. The sequence continues at coordinate 14,330 of JAITOY010000015.1, read as the reverse complement.
GACATACTCGATGCCCGAAGATGACATGCTGCGGCTCTCGAACGGTCTCGGCGCGTTGTTTTCCCACGCGTCGAGAAGGAGTTTCGGGAAATTCCCGCCGGACGGGACTATGTCGTTTGTTTCGAGCCGGCTCTTCTCCATAGGGCGCGTTGAGCGGCGCGATGGAGAGCTCTGCGTTATACCGGATGTGAACTTAATACACACGATGAAGGCGGATATCGAGGAATGATTGCGGCTATCGGCGCTTTTGACGGCTTTCACAGAGGCCACAGAGCGCTGCTTGAGAGGGCTCGTGCAAGGGCTGGGGAGAACGGCGGGTCGTGGGGCGTAGTGACGTTTACCCGCCATCCGGATAGACTTTTTACCAAGTTCTCCGAGTCCGAAACAATTGATCGCATTGACAGCTCGGATATTGATCGCAGCGGGAAAAGTTTCAAGTCCCTTTTTACGGCCCGCGAACAGATGGTGCTCGAAAAATTTTTTTCCGTTCCTGAAGTCCGCCGCATAAACTTTACGAGAGAGATCGCCGCGATGTCGCCCGACGAGTTTCTTGACCTCATAGGCGAGCGTTTCTCCGTCGATGGCATCGTCGTTGGCGAGGATTTTCGCTTCGCGAAGGACAGGATCGGCACGCCGAAGTACTTAGTCGAGTCGTGCGCGACGCGAGGATGGTTCTCGGACATCGTCCCGATGTTTCGGGACGGAGCAGGAGGGACTATAAGCAGCACTGCCATTCGTAAAGTCGTGTCTTTGGGCGAGATGAGGCGCGCCTGGGAACTTCTTGGGTACCCGTTTTTTTTCAAAAGCAGGGTTGTGCACGGAAACAGCAGGGGAGCAGCGCTTGGTTTTCCTACGGCGAACGTCGAGATCTACCCCGAAAAGATTGACGTCAGAGGCGGCGTATATGCCACTTTGGTGCGCTGTGGCGGCAAGTGGCTCGCTGGCGCGGCGAATATCGGTTTTAACCCGACGTTCGGCGACGTCGCCGAACGTCGGTTCGAGGTAAACTTAATCGGCTATGGCGGCGACCTGTACGGGCGCGAGATAGCGGTGTTTATGCTTGAGCACATAAGGGACGAATTTCGTTTCAAAAGCGCTGAGGATCTGACGGCTCAGATAGCGAAGGATACTGCCGCAATAAACTCAATAGCCTCGGCGCTTCAGTCGCATAAGGAGCTCTGGGAGGCGTTCGAGAACGTACTTTGATCATGTTTATTAATATGCGTTTAAGGGCTTTATGTTGATCGGATATCTGTCTTGAATAATTCATTATCAGTGCGAAGACGCGCTGTTCGGGGTCATGGCGTTTGTACCGCGGGGTTTCCCGGGGTTTCCCGAAACAGGGATTTCCCGAAACTCTGGACAATTTCGGACTATTATCATATAATCCGCTACGTTGACCGGCGTGGCTTACAGTCCATATGCAGAGCTGGTCTGTGGAGAGGTGGCCGAGCGGTCGAAGGCGGGCGACTCGAAATCGTCTTAGCGGTGCTGAGCCGCTACGTGGGTTCAAATCCCACTCTCTCCGCCAGTTTTTCGCAATAATCATATAATTCCAAATTCGCGCGGAGAGGTGGCTGAGTGGTCGAAGGCGCTCGCCTGGAGAGCGAGTAGACGGATTAAACTCCGTCTCGAGGGTTCAAATCCCTCCCTCTCCGCCAAAAGTTTGAAACAAACATGTAAAAGTTATGAATATGAGTTCATCTCTTATGATTGCGTTGTCGAAATGTCCGCGTCGCTCCATCAACGCGGAAAATTCCGGCAGATGTCCAGCTGAGACGACCACACAACGCTCCTCATGAACCTTTCCTATCAATAATCTCACTCATTAATCATCACTCCATTTTCCGGTTGTCGCGGCACTGAGGCAGGTTCTTTGCGTACACGCTAGATTACCTCGGTATTGGGGCTATGAGCAAAGAGAAACTCAATCAATATCTGCGCGCTGTCGAATAGACATCGAGCGAGTTGCGGAATAAAATGTGAAAAACCTTTCCGTAGATAAACTATATAAAGACTTGGGAGGCATCCATTTAAAATGGCGAAGAAAAAAGGCAGGCTCGACTTTATCAAAATGAAGGAGGCCCACGAGCAGGTCGCGTGGGTGACGGCGTACGACTTCCCCACCGCCCAGTTCGCTGAGGCCGCGGGGATGGACATGATCCTCGTGGGCGACTCGCTCGGGATGTGCGTACTCGGCTACCAGGGCACAATCCCGGTGACGATGGCAGACTGCATCTCTCACTGTCAATCCGTGAGGCGGGGCGCCCCGAACACTTTCTGCGTCGGCGACATGCCGTTCGGTTCTTACCAGATAACCAACGCCGAGGCCGTCGCAAACGCGGCCAGGTTTCTCAAGGAGGCCGATATGGACGCGATAAAGCTCGAGGGCGGTCTGCGCACGGCTGGCGCGCTCAAGGCCATCGCGGACGCCGGCATCCTCGCTATGGGGCACATAGGCCTCACGCCCCAGAGCTCCGGGCCGCTCGGCGGTTTCAAGGCGCAGGGGCTCGACCCCGACTCGGCCAGGTTCGTCATAGAGGACGCCCTCGCGGTGCAGTCTGCGGGCGCGTACGCCCTGCTCGTCGAGGCCGTCCCGCCTGAGCTCTGCTCATTCATAGCGAAGAAGCTGACCATACCGGTTTACTCGATCGGCGCCGGCGGCCCCTGTGACGGCCAGCTCCTGATATCGAGCGACATGATAGGCATGTTCCAGTCGTTCACGCCGAAGTTCGTCAAGGTCTACGCTCATGTCGGGGAGGAGATCACAAACGCGTTCAAGGAGTACGTGAACGACGTCCACACTGGCGCTTTCCCGACAGACGAGTACTGCTACCATATCCGCAAAGGCATGGAGGAGGAGTACTCTCAAATGCTGAAGGAATACGAGTGAGCGGCGGCGCGGCATGACCGCGTCATTGATTGACGGCAAAAAAATTGCCTCTGAGGTGAAAGAGAGGCTGAAAGCGAAGATATCCGGCCTCGCCGCGGACGAAATACCGGGGCTCGCCGTCATCCTCGTGGGAGACGACCCAGCCTCCAGCGTCTACGTCGGACAGAAGGAGAAGACCGCCCGGGAGATCGGCATAAACTCCCGGGTGTACAGGCTGCCCGCGACCACGGCTCAGGATGATCTGTTGGCGCTGATAGGAAATCTGAACGAGTCGCCGGACGTGCACGGCATCCTGGTACAGCTTCCGTTGCCCGGGGGGCTCGATAGAGATGCCGTGATAACCGCAATCCGTCCCGAGAAGGATGTGGACGGTTTCCACGTCGTCAACGTAGGGAAACTCTGGATCGGTTCTGACGCAGTGGCGCCCTGCACGCCGAAGGGCATAATGGCGCTCCTCGACTCGACCGGAGTGGAGTTGAAGGGCAAGGAGGCGGTAGTCATCGGGCGTAGCGGCATCGTCGGCAAGCCCATCGCCGCGATGCTGCTCTCGCGCCACTGCACAGTTACAATCTGCCACAGCCGCACGAGGAACCTGCCGGACGTCGCGCGGCGCGCCGACATCGTAGTCGCGGCGATAGGGATGCCAAACTTTGTGACGGGCGACATGATCAAGCCTGGGGCGATAGTCATAGACGTCGGCATCAACCGAGTCGACGGCCGTCTGGTCGGCGACGTGGAGTTTGAGTCCGTGTCCGCTGCTGCGTCATGGATAACGCCAGTCCCGGGCGGCGTAGGCCCGATGACGATCGCGATGCTGATGCAGAACACGTTTCAGCTCGCCGGGATATAAATCTTAACATGTGAATAAAACTAAGGGTGTGTATGCAAAAACAAACGGCGCTTCACGAAGCGTATTCTTCTGGCAGACTCGGCATGGTATATCAGGCATCCCATACCGAGTCGGATTTGTTTTTTACAGGCTCTTTTGCTCCGGGAGGTCGAAGCCCTGCCCGAGAAAGTGGGCGTCGCCGAGAAGATTCAGCCTGCCCGGATGCCCCTCCCTCAACTCCAGTATTGAAAGGCTGCAATTCGCAATAAGTATGCTCCAGAAACTCGACAGCGGCATATTTAAATAGTGAAAGAGTATCGTCTTTATCGGAACGTCGTGCGAGACGAGGCACACGTCGCCTGAGTATCTTTTCGCAAGGAGCTCTGTCGCTGGGACAGCTCTGGCCTCGACGTCACGCAGGGATTCGCCGCCATCCCCTGGCATCACGACCGTGTGCGGCACTGTGTGCCAGAGGTCGAACAGTCTCGGCCATTTCTCTGTGACCTCCGTCGCCAGGCAAGACTCCCAGTCGCCGTGGCATATTTCGGTGAACTCGTCCGCGATCTCGAACGTGTCGCAGCGACACGTCTCTGCTATTCTCCGCGCCGTTATCGACGAGCGCTTCAGCGGGCTCGATATGACAGCGTCGAAGCGGTGAGACGCAAGATACTCCGCAACTTTTTCACCCTGCTCGACGCCGTGTGGCGCCAGTTCCGTGTCCTGCCGTCCCTGAAAGCGCCCCTCCAGATTCCAGAATGTCTCTCCATGCCTCACAATAAATAGTCTCATTATTTATGCTCCCCATTTAAATTGACTGTTGTTGCCCATATCATGTCCCCGTCCTTCTCCATCATCTGGGATAGGAGTTCGTTAGAGACAATGCCGTCCACCTGCATTACGGCGAGCGCCAGACCGCTCCGCTCCCTCCTGCCGAGGTTGAAGTTCGCTATGTTTACCTCGGCGTCGCCGAGAAGTTTGCCGATCTTCCCTATAACGCCCGGGCGGTCGTGGTTCTGGAATATCAGCAATGTGCCGTGAGGAACGAAGTCCACCCAATAATCGTTCATTTTAACGATATGCTGGCGCCCCTCTTCCGTGATCGTCCCCGTAAGGGTCGTCGTCGCGTTCTGAGCCGATACCTCGACTTCGATGAGGTTGCGGTAAGCGCGGGACTCGCCGGTGCTCTCCTCGATCGATATGCCGCGCTCCTGCGCAAGTATCGGCGCGACCATGTAGTTCACCTCCGGCCCAAGGGCGACTTCGAGAAGGCCTTTTATTAGCGCTATCGTATAGGGGCGCAGCGCCCCGCCCGGCAGTTCCTCGCCCGCGAGAGCCTCTCCCCGGAGCATTATCCTGCACTTGTCCGGCGGGCCGTCGTTCTCCGTGAGCCGCGCCGCCAGTATGCCCATCTTTCTTGCGAGGCGAAGGTAGTTTCTCTGGAGATCTCCCAGTTGCTGCTCCATGAATGGCAGGTTGACCGCGTGCTCATACGCCTCGCCCCGCAGTGCCGCTAGCATGTTCGTGACCGCGATGCGGGCTACTTCCGTCTGAGCCTCCAATGTGTTAGCGCCCAGGTGCGGAGTCACGACGATCCTGTCGGCTATGTCGTCGCCCAGCAGGGGATTGTCGGCAGACGGAGGCTCTTGGGTGAAGACGTCGAACGCGGCGCCGGCGAGCCTGCCGTCCCTTAGCGCCTGAGCGCACGCATCCTCGTCTACTATGCCGCCTCGCGCGCAGTTTATGATGTACGAGCCGGTCTTCATCGCTCGCAGCATTTTTTCGTTTATCACGCAGTGTGTCTCCTTTGTGATCGGTACATGGACGGTGACTATGTCGGCGATAGAAAGCGCGTCCGCTAAGTCCGTCGCTTTCTGCAAGCCAAGCTCGGCCATTTTTTTCTCCGGGACGTATGGGTCAAAGCCAATTACATCCATGCCGAACGCCTTGCATCGCAAAGCTACCTGCAGACCTATTCTCCCGAGGCCGACGACGAGAACCTTCTTGCCGTTGAGCTGTCTGCCCGTGAAACGTTTTCTGTCCCACTCGCCCGCCTTGAGCGAGATAAGCGCCTGCGGAATCTTCCTGATTATCGCCAGCATGAGCGCCATCGTCTGCTCCGCCGCAGCTAGAGTGTTGCCCGTCGGCGTGTTGATGACGACTATACCACGCCGGCTCGCCTCCTGAATGTCGACGTTGTCCACGCCGACCCCGGCGCGGGCGACAACCTTCAGTTTTACGCCGGCCTCTATCGCCGCTTTGTCGAGTATCGTGCCGCTCCTCATGATTATCGCGTCGTAGTTCCCGAGTATCTTGACGAGGTCGGCCTTCGAGAGGCCGATCCTTATGTCGGCGTCAACGTCAGAGGAGTCCTTGAGCATTCGGACTCCTTCGTCGCCCAATGGCTCTGGCACAAGCACCCGGAACTTGCCGCTTCGTTCGGCGATCCCTTCGCTCATACTAATCCCCCTCCCATTTTTCAAACGCGGCTCGCATGAAGTCGCTCGAAGCGCCCCTCGACTCGCCGAGTGCCGAGTAGAGCCCGCCGAGGACAAGCGATATCTCGGGCCACCTCACGTCGTGGTAGTGCGACATACGGATTATTTTGCCCTTCAAAACCCCCTGTCCGCCGGCGGGGTCTATGCCAATGCGCTTCAACGCCTTCGATATCGCGGGGACGTCCCTGTGCGAGAAGGCCGTAACTCCAGCGGAGCGAAATTTTGCGTCTTTCACGAACAGTTCGAAACCGAGGGATTCAAGCCCGGCCGCGAGAGCGTCGGCCGCGCGCCTGCGAAGATCGAACCAGCCGTCGGTCAATATCGCGTCGAGCGCGGCATCCAGCTCGTAGTAGAGCGTCACAGGCGGCGTGTATGGGTTCTCCGGCACGTCCTTGTAAAGATCCTTTTTCTGGCGGGCCAGGTCGAAGTAGTAGCTCTGGCACTTCCTTTCCGAGATGGCGCGCCAGCCGCGCTCGGAGAGCCAGACGAGGCCGAGGCCGGGAGGCGTGAGCAGCCCTTTCTGCGACGCCGTCGCGAGACCATCGATTCCCCATTCCTCCGGGAAACAGGGCATGGCGCCTACGGAGCTGACTCCGTCGACTAAGACGAGCGGGCGATCCTGTCCCCTGGGCAGGGCGGATATTATTGCGTCGATATGGTTGAAAACCCCTGTCGAAGTCTCGTTCTGCGTAAGGAGAAGAACGGAGCAGCCCTGGTTCGCGGCTAACGCCGACGCGACGGAGTCTGGCGAAACCCCCTCGCCCGGCGCAACGTCGAGCTTTACGATCTCGGCGCCATAAAGCGCCGTTATCTCTCGAAACCTGTCCCCGAAAACCCCGCACGAGACGGAGAGCGCCTTTATGTCCGGCCCGGTGAAATTTGCGGCGAGGCTTTCAAGAGCCCCGGTGCCGGACGACGGGAATATGACGGTTCGCCCCCCGCTTTTCAGGAGGCGCCCCAATTTCCCTTCGACGCGGAGGAAGAGCTCCGAGTATTCGCCCCCCCGATGCGCTATCAGGGGGCGAGCCCCGGCGAGGGAGACCTCTGGCGACACCGGAACGGGTCCTGGCGTCATCAAGTACCTGTTCATAAAAACGACCTCCTCCAGAAAAAACATATTCTACAAGTTCGCTTTGCTTTGACAAAATTTCCCCAAAAAAACCGGGAGCCCGTTCGCTCCGGCTCCCGTCTCGATAACTTTCGCTTGGCTTAACTCCGTGAATCTCTAACCCAAAACCGAGGCGTGGAACCCTTCAAAAAAGCCAAAAACTCCGGCCGAAGAGCCGGAGGAGGCCCGTCCTATTCCACTGCAACAAGAAAACTTGCGTAAATCAGAAATCATAAAAATCGAATCCCCCTCTCGCTCAATTTGTTAAATTTACGTCGATCGTGAACTTATACCATCTTTCAGCCGGCATGTCAAATCTCAGGTTCGCAGTCCAGCAACTCATCGATCCAGCCATAGCCGGAAATTTTTTTGTAGACTGTGGAGATACCATACGCGGACAGTTCGTCGGCGATGTCTTCAACGACGACTCTCAGCGCCTCTCTCGACGCTAAATCGGCCAAACCGGGTTTTTCGCCGTCCTCGTCCGCGCCTCTGGCGTCGAGAGCGGTTACGCTCGAGCCTTCTCGGCTTATAAGATACGGCAGCGCGTATTTGCACGACAGGAAAAACCCCTTTGCGCCCCTGTCCATCGCGACATCCCAGTCCTCATCGTCGAGGTCGAGCAGCATCGCGGCGGACGCGCTTGCCGGAGGCGCGAAATAAAACAGCGCGTCGATGCCTCCGAAGCGCTCCGCGGTCTCCACTACAGCGACGGAAAGTTCCTCGGCGAGCCGCAGACCTTCCGACCGAACCGCGCCGAAATTTTTCACGACGAACGGAAGCGCCGCGACGCCGGCCGACTCTATCCGGGAGGCGAGATCCGACGCCGCGTCCGCGTCCGCCTCGTGAGTAAACGCCACAGAAAAACCCCGAACGGCTAGCGCGCAACACAGCTTCGCGCAATTTTCGTCAGTCCCGTTCGTGACAAACGCCGTCTTGCCATCTTTGACAAAACCCATTTTCAACCCGCCCTTTTGCGCGCGACATCACCGCGATGATACAGCATTTGACCGCTCAAATTATCACGGGTTTATAGCGGGATTGGGAGGCGTCGCCGTCTCCTGTGTCGCCGTCTCCTGTGTTGTCATCGCCAGCGTCCCCGTCGTCAGAACCGTCGCCGTCCCCTGTGTCGTCGCCAGTGCCGTCGCCAGCATCGTCGCCGTCGCCAGTGCCGTCGTCCGAGCCGGGATCGCCGCCGGGGTTGGAATCATCGTCCGGCCGCAGCTGCGCGGAACCATCTCCGCTGCCGCTGCCGCCACAACCTCCGGACATTACAACAAAGGACATCGCAATCAGAAGCAAAACCAGCACATAACACCAGCGTTTCGAAATCACCTCAAACACCCCCATTTTAAGCATGAATTCGCTTACAAAAGCGATTCACTTACATGTAATATTAACATAAGACTACAAAAATTACCACTATTTCGTTAAAATTTGGTCGTTTTTATTTTAAAAAAGCAATCGAACAAACTGCTTATTTTTTGATGAATGTATTGCGTATGCGGAAACCGGCGTGAAGCTATATCCTTTTTCGCGATGGCCAAGGAAATTTAAAAAACGGGGGTAACTCGTAAAGCCTGTGCAGTTGAAGCGCATTAATTTTACGAGCAAAACCCCCGCCAATTTTATAACCGGCCGGCAGCGTGATTTCAGAAGTTTTTTAGTCAAGCCATACCCCTTCGCCCTCTTTTTATCTTCGTACAGAATAAGCAAAGTTTGTTGTTAGTTTTTGAAAAATAATATAGACTGTTATTTCTAGAGTATGCGCTTGAGACGGGGGAGTATGTGTGGCAAAAAACATAACGCCGAAGGAAAAAAACTATTCGCAGTGGTATCAGGACGTGATCAGGGCAGCTGAACTGGCGGACAACGCGCCGGTAAGGGGCTGTATGGTCGTGCGCCCGAACGGGTACGGGATATGGGAGAACATTCAAGCGGTGTTCGACCGCGCGTTCAAGGAGACGGGACACGTCAACGCCTACTTCCCGCTGTTGATCCCGAACTCGTTCATGGAGAAGGAGGCCCAGCACGTCGAGGGTTTCGCGCCAGAGTGCGCCGTCGTGACGCGCGCCGGCGGCTCGGAGCTCGAGGAGCCATACGTCATCCGCCCGACGTCCGAGACGGTGATAGGCTACATGTACAGCCAGTGGGTGCAGTCGTGGCGCGACCTTCCGATACTCATCAACCAATGGTGCAATGTGATGCGCTGGGAAAAACGCCCTCGATTATTCCTCCGCACATCGGAGTTCCTGTGGCAGGAGGGGCACACGGCGCACGCGACGAGGGAGGAAGCCCTCGCCGAGACGATGCTCATGCTTGACGTCTACAGGCGGATGATGCAGGAAAACCTGGCTCTGCCGGTAATCCACGGCGAAAAATCCATGAACGAGCGCTTCCCCGGAGCGGACAACACGTTCTCATGTGAGGCCATGATGAGCGACGGCAAGGCCCTTCAGGCCGGGACGAGCCATTTCCTCGGACAGAACTTCGCAAAGGCGTTTGACATAACGTACCAGGACAAAAACGGGAAGATAGAGTACGCGTGGACGACAAGTTGGGGAACTTCTACGAGGATGATCGGAGCCATCATAATGACTCACAGCGACAACGACGGGCTCGTACTCCCGCCGCGCGTCGCGCCGGTCAAGGCGGCGATAATCCCCATATCGAGCGACGAGGCGAAGCTCTCTGACAGCCTGGCGCCGACGGCCATGAAGCTGTCGAATGAACTGAACGCGGCGCTTGGCTGTCTTGGGGTCGCCGTCGACAGACAGTTTCACATGCGCCCGGGGGACAGGTTCTTTCACCACCTTCAGAGGGGCGTACCGCTTCGTATCGAGCTTGGCGAGCGCGAGTTCGATGAGAGCAGGGTGACGATAGTCCGGCGCGACAACTCGAAAAAAGAGCAGGTCTCGTTCGACGCTGCGCCGGCGCGTGTGAAGGAGCTCCTCGACGACATCCAGAAAAACATGTACGACAAGGCGCTCGCCTTCCGCGAGCAGAACACTCGTGACGTGTCGAGCCTCGACGAGATGAAGGACTTCTTCCGAAAAAACACAAACGGCGGTTTCGCTCGCGCGTACTTCGACGGCTCGCCTGACGACGAAAAGGACATAAAGGACTCCACAGGCGGCGCGACAATACGCTGTATGCCGACGGAGGACGAAAGCAGAGGCAAATGCGTCTACACCGGCAAAGAGGGCGCGCGCCGCTGCATCTTCGCGAAGGCGTATTAGGTAAAAATAAACGTTTGGCCGACGTTCGTCCTCAGACTGAGAAGCGCTTAGCCGAGTCGAGCATCTCCCTTGCTATCCTCGCCAGATCCCGCGACGATTCCGAGACCTCGTTCATCGATGCCGATTGTTCCTCAGTAGCCGACACGATCGACTCGGCGTCGCGAGCTATCTCGCTGCCAGCGGCCGCAACGCCGCGCACTGCTGAGACAATGCCGGACGTCTCAGAGGCCATCCCGTGCATAGCGGCCGCGATGCTCGCAAGCCCCTCGGAACTGTTGACCGACCTCTCTGCCAGATCGCTGAAAGCCCGTCCTCCGTCGCTAACGGCGGACGACCCCCTCTTGGCCTCATCACGCCCGGTGTTCATCGCCGCAACAGCCTTCGACGTCTCCTCCTGTATCGAGGTGATGAGGCGCGTTATCTCCTCCGTCGCGGTCTGCGACTCGCCGGCGAGCTTTTTCACCTCGTCGGCAACGACCGCGAATCCGCGCCCCTGTTCCCCCGCGCGGGCGGCCTCTATCGCCGCGTTAAGCGCCAGAAGGTTCGTCTGGCTCGATATGCCGGAGATAGCCTCTACGATCCGGCCTATTTCCCCAGACCTCTCACCCAGAGCGGTCACGACCCGCGACGATGTGTTTACGGCCGACTCGATAACGTTCATCTGAGCGACGGCCCTTTTCATCGACTCCCCGCCCTCCCTTGCGATGGTCACGGATTCGGCGGCGCCCTGGGCTATGGAGTCTATTTTTCTCGTCATATCGGAGATCGCGCCAGCCACTCCGTTTATCATGGCCGTTACTGACTCTATCTCCGAGAGTTGCCTTTCGGACTGCCGTGAGACGCCGCCAACGCTGCGCGCTATCAATTCCGTGCCGGACGACGAGCGGTCGGCGCTCTCGCGAAATTCGTTCGCGGCCCCGGCTAGATTTTCCGCGGTACCCTGCATACTTTTTATGAGAGATTTGATGCTGGATATCGTCAGGTTATACTCCCGCGAGAGCAGCCCGAATTCGTCCCCGGACTCTATGTCAGAAGCAACGCGCAAGTTTCCCTCTCCGAGCGCCTTTGAGACGCGAAGCAGTTCGTCGATCGACCTCTTTATGCCGCCGACGAGAAAAATCGGGATCCCCACAGAGAAGATGCTGGTCGCGACGAGTATCGCTATTATGTTGCGCCTCGTAGCGCGATATATGGCTTCGCTCATTCGCGTCACCTCCGCGCAGCCCTCCTCGTTGAAATCTATGAGGAAATTCATCGCCGCGTCCAGCTCGTCGTACAATCGCAGCGATTCGCCGTTCAGCAGGGTTACGGCGTGGTCTGGCCTGCCCTCGTCGCTGTCGCGGATTATCGTTTGAGACAAATTGAGGTACGATTTCCACGCGTCCATTATTACATTGATGGCGTACAGATCTTCCTTCCTCTGCTCCTCCGTGTCATAAGGGATCGTCTCGACCTCGTATTTATATACGTTCATGATATCGTCCGCGCCTTTTATCGCCTCGTCCCTGCGCCGCATGGTACTCGATTTGTTCGCTTCGTCCGTCTGGAGGATGTAGCTCAGGTCAGACCGCCTGACGGACGAGACGTTATCCAAGAGCTCGCCGAGCTGGGCAATTCCCTCGGTCCAACTGTTCGCCTCGATGACCCTTCCGTTGACTACCGAAACAGAGCGTATAGCGTAAAGCCCGAAGAAAACGTTGACCAAAAAAATTGCAGCAAAACTCAGGATTAATTTCGCCTTTGTACTGAGGTTCTTCAATTTTAACCACTCCAAGTCGTGGATTAAATATATTACAGAATAATAAAGCCATTAGCGGCAACTGTAAAGCTCATTAAAATTAGCTTAGTTTTTCGCGTGTATCACCTAAATAATTTCTCGCCCGGCTGTCAATGGCGCCAGGCGGCTCTTAATTCTGGCGTATGATTCCGGCCACGGAGAGAACTATCAGGAAGCCGGCTATCGCCGTGTAGATCGTCACAGCCTCTCCCGCGACAGCCCAACCCAGGAAGACAGCCACTATAGGGTTTATGAACGAATGTGTGGACACCTTCGACGTCGGCTGGGAGCGGAGAAGCGCTATATATGCCGAATACGCCGCGACGGATCCAAAAACGATCAGGTAGAGCAGGGCGAGCCAGGACTCTGTCGAGATCTGCGTCGTGCGCGATAAATCTCCCATACAGACCGAAAGAACCGCGAATATCAAACCGCCGCACATCATCTGCAAACCGGAGGCCATCGCGGAATCTTTGTGCGATTCAGGCGATTTTGACGCGAGCAGCGCCCCGTATACCCATGCAAATCCGCTCAGTGTCACAGCCGCGGCAGAGAGCGCATAACCGGCGGCGGACGCTCCGCCATACGTCGACGAGCCCTCCCCAAATACAAGGACGGCGCAGCCGGTCATGCCGACGAGCTGAGAAAAAATGATCCGCCTTCCGGGTTTTGGGCCCAGAAAAAACAGCCAGTCGAACAGAAGGAACCACGCCGGTTCAAGCGCTATTATCAGAGCCGCCGTCGAGCTCGGCAATATTTTTTCTGCCCATGACAGAAGTCCGAACGAAACAAAAAAAGCCAACATCCCGCTTTTAAACGCGATAACGAGGTTTGGACGGCTAGGTTTTCGAGCGCCCCTGAACCGCGCGATTAAAAGAAGGGCGCCGCCGGCCGCGACGAATCTTATCGCGCTCGCCAAAAATATCGGGGTGGTCTTTATCGACAAACTTATAGCGAGATACGTCGATCCCCAGATGAAATATATGGCAAAGTAACAGGCGACGATCAGTATCTTAGAGACATGTTTTTCAGGGCCGCCGCTCATGGCGCCGCCATTGAATGTCATGATTGCCCCTACCCGCGTTCATCATATCATCGTCCCTCTGAGCCGCTATATCGCCAAGTTTTTAAAGACTACACATCAGATATTTTGGGCGTCAAATTTTGAACCCGCCTTCACGCTCCATAAACCTTCATAAACAAGGATTGTCAATCGCAACCCTCATGTGACCGATTATACCCTCTAAAAGAGGTATTTTGATAAAGAAGTAGTTTCTACTTCAATCTTGTGGCGCGAGGATGGCGCTGAGGGCTTGCAATTGAAACAGTTATAGTATACGCTAAGATAAAGTGAATTGCGCGAGGTCTGTCAGAGTCGGAGTCCCTGTGGACAAACAGGCGGATCGCGCATTATGAGCGTAAGGAGAAGCAGGCATGGGTTTGCGGCGCCGAAAAATTTTTTTTATTGCGTTGTCTGTTCTGTCGCTGACGGCGTCCCAGGCGTCCTGCGAAACGTTAGAGATCGATATGGCGCGGGCCGTTGAACTCGCAGTCGCCAACAACGGTATCGTAGGAATCGCCGAGTCGGACGTTGCCATCGCCAACGAGTCGAGGCGCCAGGCCCACAGGGCCCGCGGAATTACAGTGAGCGCGGCGCACTCGTCCGTGTATGTGGATTATATGGATTTTGACAAGTACGGCGGCCAAAGCTCTCAAAAATCGTACTCGAATGCCATCAAGGCGACATATCCTCTTTATACAGGAGGAGTGATAACCAATATGATCGACCGGGCCGAAAGCGAGTACGAATCGAAAAAAGAATCCATGAGGAAAACGCTCCAAGACTTGAGCCAGTCGGTGGCTGGCGCCATGTACTCCGTGCTTCGGGCCGAGGACATGGCGAAGCTGAGCGCCGGGTCTGTCGCGCGCCTCGTGGCCCACGTCGACAATGTAAGAATACAATACGAAAACGGCAAGGTCGGCAAGGCG
>JAITOY010000009.1 GCA_031289775.1 Synergistaceae bacterium | reverse complement strand
ACTGCAAAAATTGCCGGAAACATCCGGCGCGGACGGCAAGGAAGAAGAACTTTTAGACTGGCTCCGGCTGATTCGCTCGGAGAGGAAGGAGGAAATCGAAATGCTCGCGACAAAAACCCATTAAATATTATCCCTCATGCTCAGCCATGTTATATTCGCGGCCGAGAGCCCTGTACTTTCCCTCGCCGAAGCGGTGATACGCCAGCGCTTCGAATTTGACGTTCGGCCGGCCGGCAAGGAACCCTGAGATGGCGCGTTTTTCCTCCACGTTGTCGTTGAAACGCGGTATAAACGGGGTGCGTACAATCTTCTTCAAACCAGGGAAGTCGCGGCAAAGGCTCTCGAAGTTGCTCACGATCAGGTCATTCGACGCGCCTGTGTAATGGACGTGTCTCTCGGCGTTCAGCGATTTGATGTCGAACATTATTGTGTCCAGGTAACTGGCTGCGTCGCAAAGTGTGCGGTAGTCACCGTATCCGCACGTCTCCATCGCGGTGTTTATACGCATCTTCTTAGCTGCCGCAAGCAGATCCACGAGGAAAGAGCCCTGAGCGAGGGGTTCTCCTCCGCTGACGGTAAGGCCCCCACCGCCGTTGTCGTAAAAAAGCCCGTCTTTCTCTACCGCGTCGAGTATCTCAGATATGGTCATAGCCTCGCCCTCGACCTTTATCGCCTTAGACGGACAGACGGCGGCACACGAAAGACAGTCGTCACACAGCGCCCGGTCTATAATGGCTTTTCCATCTTCTGGAGAGCGAAAGCCGCCAAAAAAAATTGCCCCGCGCCGGCACGCGTCGCCGCAGAAACCACATGCCTTCTTGCCGATGCACTTTTCGGAAAGATACGAGACCTCCCGTTCCGGACGCTGCGACTCTGGGTTGCAGCACCAGCGGCAGCGGAGCGGGCAGCCTTTGAAAAATACTACTGTGCGTATGCCAGGCCCGTCGTGCAGGGAATAACGCTGGACGTTGAAAACTATCGCGCTCTCGCCCATCTTCGATAGTTCGTCAGCGAACCCTGTCTTTGGTAAACGCTGAATAAATCGCTCAAAACGACTCGTGCTGAGTCCTGGCAATGATGTCGCTCTGCAGATCCGGGGATAGCTCCGTGAAATAGGCGCTGTAGCCGGCGATCCTCACCAGGAGGTTTCTGTACCGCTCCGGGGCCTTCTGAGCCTCCAGCAACGTCTCGCGGTTCAAGACGTTGAACTGTATGTGCCACAGCCTCAGATCCCTCCACGTCCTGATGAACTGGATGAGTTTCTCTGTCCCATCCTCGCCCCTCACACAGGAAGGGCTGAGCTTCACGTTCAAGAGCCTGGCCGCGTGTTCTCTGCGATCGTAATTTTTCGTGCGGAAGTTCGAGAGCAGTACGGCTGTCGGGCCGTTCACGTCAGAGCCTTGTGTCGCGCTCGACCCGTCGGAGAGAGGGAAATAGGCCTTCCTGCCGTTCGGCGTCGCGCTCACGACCCTTCCGAACGGAACGTGCGACGTGAACGGAACGTAACGAAGATCCATGTGAACGCCCAGTTCCATGCTGTATTTGCTCGTGAACTTCTGCGCCTCCATGTCCAAAATTTTGCCGATTTCATCGGCGTAGGGATCGTCATTGCCGTAGCTTGGCGCGTTCAGCATGAGCTGCCTTATCGCCTCATAGCCCTCGTAGTTGTGCAGCATAGCCTCCTTCAGTTTCGCGAGCGTTACCTTTTTTTCCTCGAAGACGACCCTCTTCATAGCGGCGAGCGAGTCGATGACAGTTCCGTAGCCCATGTACTCGAAGTAGCCGAGGTCGATGCCACCCTCTATTTTGGGCTGATGGAGGTCGGTGCAGCTTTCAGTGCAGAGCCTGTGGAGCGCTGAGCCGAGGGGCGAGGCGAAGTGCGCCGCCCTCAGGCGGATTATCTCGTGCTGCTGTATGAAGGCGTGCTTCAGGAAATTTTTCTGCTGGCGAAGAAACGCGTCGAAAAATTCGCCGAACGACTTGAAATCTTCGAACTCCCCGGTCTCTAGCCCCAGCGCCTCATCGCCGTAATAGAGCATTTTGCCGTTATATACTGTCATTTCGAGCGCCGCCGCGAAGTTGATGTACGCGTTCGGGCTCGTGTATGTATCGCGGTTCGGCATACGGCACTCGGCACAGCCAGATACGCTGTAATCGTACGCCTCATCGAAGCGGGCGCCCTTCGATAAAAGCAGCGGGACGACCTCCTCGTCGTTGATTAGCTTCGGAAAACCGGCGCCGTCTTTTATCGTCTCGGCGACCTCGTACAGATACCTCTTCGGGCTGCGCGCATTGACTCGCGCCGCGAGATCCGGATAGTTCAGCGGAAATTCGCGCTTTGACCTGAGGAAGACGTACGTCAGGTCGTTCGTGGCGTCGTTGCCGTCCCTCGTCTGACCACCGATCGTGACAGCCTCCCAGTGAGCGTAGCCCTCGTTGAACGCTCCCCCGGCGGACGAAAGATAAAGGTCGACGAACTGGGCCATTGAGACCCACACACACTCGAGCAACTCCTGCGCCTCGTCGTCGTCCAGTATCCCGGCGGCTTTGTCTCTCGCGTAATATGGGTAAAGATACTGATCCATCCTGCCGTTCGAGATCACAGTGCCTGTCTTCTGCTCCACCCTCGAAAAAACCTGAGTGAACCACTGAGACTGCACGGCCTCGTAAAAATTCCGCGCCGGATTCGCCGGCACACGCCGGCATGTCTCGGCTATCCTCCGAAGCTCGCTCCTGCGGATCTCATCCGTCTCGAAAGCAAATAGCCTCTCGGCTTCGTCGGCGTGCCGCGCGGCCCAGAGGATTATTGCGTCGCAGACGTTTATCACGGCCTGGAGGAACGGCTTTTTCTCCGTGTTGTCCACTGGGCTGAACTCGTCGAGCCTCGACACGCGTTCCTCCGCGTCCATCCTGATGCCGATGAAACCCTTTTCGAGTACTATTTCATAATCGTGAACCCACTGAATAGACGAGCGGAAGGACGCGGTCTCATTCACTATGAAGCGAGACGAGAGACTCTCGTCGTCATTGTACGTCAACTTTCTCGTCTCTGGCGCGAGGGACTTCGCGAGATCCTCATGAAATGTCCTGCCCTCCCAGTAACTGGCTATCTCAGTGACGATAAGACGCGCGTCATCGTCGCTTATGTCGAAGGGGGAGACCTCCCTCGACGGTAAGTTGACTATCGCTTCCCTGAGCGTATTGCCGTCGAGCTCAGGATAGAGGATGCCGTATCTCCCCGGCTTGCCGCATCTTCCGACGATGAGCTGGTCATCGTCGACGTACACACTCGCGTTTTCAGCGTAGTGAAGCAGCGCTTTCGACCATCGCAGAATGAGCGGCTCTCCATCCGTCCGCTGGAAGGACTTCGTAAAATAGTAGCCGCGCTCGACGTCGATGCGCGGCCGGCCCTCGCGAATTTTTTCAAGTATGCGGCGGGTCCGGCCCGCGATCGGGACAGTCTCCAGGGCCGCCTCATCCGCTATGCGCGCCTCCTGCGGCGACAACACCGGAACATTGCTCATGAACAACACCTCCGTCAGATCAGTGGCTATAAGTTGTATATAAAAGGAGAGTTCGCCTCTGTGAAAAACTCTCTGTAGATGATCTCTCTGTACCGTGAAAATATAGGGCCTGTGCGTTTTTTCGGCTCGCCGAGGTCTATGTTCTCCACGCGCTTTATCGTCCCTGGGCGCGGCGTCATGACAACGACGCTGTTGCCGAGATAGATGGCCTCGTCTATGTCATGTGTCACGAGTATCATAGTGATGCTCTCGCGTTTCCAGATGTTGAGGAGCTCGTCCTGTAGGTTGATCTTCGTTATGGCGTCGAGCGAGCCGAAGGGCTCGTCGAGCAGCAGTATCTTCGGGTCGTTCGAGAGGGCGCGCGCTATCGAGACACGCTGAGACATTCCGCCGGAGATCTGCTTGGGGTAGGCGCTCTCAAAACCCTCCAGCCCGACCATTCTGATGCTCTCCCGGATGATCGACTCCCTGTCCTCCTGCTCCTCCGGAAGGCTGAAGCGAATATTATCCTCGATTGTGAGCCATGGAAGCAGACGGTGATCCTGAAAGACGAAACCTTTCTTTCTCGAAGGGGCGGTCACCGGCATACCGTCGAACGTAACGCTCCCCTCGTAATCCGTCTCCAGGCCGCCTATGATCCGCAGCAGCGTACTTTTGCCGCATCCGCTCACTCCAATTATCGAGACGAAGTTCCCCTCCTCCACGTTGAGGTTTATATCTCGCAGCGCCTCAACAATCGAGCCATTTTGAGAGAAACGCTTACAGACGTGATTTATTTCGAGAATATCAGGCATCGAGTCGCCTCTTTTTCTACGCCCAAACCAGCACTTTCGCCCTGACCCATTTGACCAGGTCGTCCATCACCTTTCCGACGAAGCCCACTACGAGCATTCCAAGGATGACGATGTCCGGCCTCGAAAGGCTCCTGCCGTCGGAGAGCATGTAGCCAACGCCGCTGACCGCCGCAATCATCTCCGCCGCGACGACGCACACCCACGCGTTCCCAAGCCCCACACGCACTCCGGTCATGATCGAAGGCGTCGCGCCAGGCAGTATGACCCTGAGGATCAGTTTCTTGCGCGGTATCTCATAGACGCTCGCCAGCTCGAAATATTTCGCGTCTATGCCGCTGATGCCGTCGACGACGTTGACCAATATCGGGAAAAACGCGCCGAGGAAAATGATAAAGACCTTCGACGTCTCGCCGATCCCGAGCCAGAGTATCGCCATCGGGATCCACGCTATCGGCGGTATCGGGCGAAGTATCTGGAGCACGAGCGTAGTGAATATGTCGACACGCTTCGACAGCCCTATTCCTACGCCGAGCGCCAGTGCGGAGACGAGGGCAATGAAGAAGCCCTCCAGCACTCTCTCCATGCTCGCGACGATGTGCTTCACGAGCTTCCCGTTGCGGACGAGCTCAATCGCGGTCGCCGCCACTTTTTCGGGGGACGGCATAGTGTAGGGCTTTATGTACCCCAGCATATCCGCTCCCTTCCAGACGAGAAGCAGGATGATGGGCAGCGTGAAATACAGGAGCCATGCCGGAAGTTTTCCGGACAACCCGCGCAACCTGCCCGCTCGCCCGCCTCCGGCTAAATCCATCCCTGGCTCGTACGCCATTATTTCGTTATCCCGGCCGCCTTCAGGTAGGACGTGTTGATGAATTTGTCTATGTCTATATCGTTCTGAATTATCTTCTCCGCCAGAATATAGTCCTTTACCTTCCGTATTTCGTCAATGTCGCCCTTAGTGAGCGCCGGGCTGAACTGGAACTTCGTCAGTATCCTCTCCATCGTCTGCGCGTCGATCCCGAAGTTGTCAGCGATGGCAGCCGCGGCCGAGGCCGGGTCCTTTTCGATGAAGTCGGACGCCCTCTTGCACGCCTTTATATACGCCTCTATCACGAGCGGGTGTTTTTGCGCGTAGTCAACCAACGCGTATGTGACCATGTTCCCCTTCTTTATGCCTGTGCCGTCGATGAGCACCCTGGCCGTTCCGCGATTTTCCAGCATCGAAATGTACTGCTCCCACACAACCAGAGCGTCCACCTGCCCAGACTGAAGCGCCAGAGGTTGATCCGCGGCCGCCAGGTTGACGGACTCGATATCGCTGAATGAGAGCCCCGCGCCGTTTAACACGAGCGCCAGAAGGTGCTGCGCGTATGAGCCTGTCACGTACGCGACCTTTTTGCCCTTGAGGTCTTTGGGCGCGGCGATCTTCGAGTCGGTCGGCACGAGAACGGCCAGCGCCCTCTCGCCAACCGCCACATTCGCTATCACCTCGATGTTCATCCCGGAGGCGCGCGCGATTATCGCGGGCTGATCCGCCATAAATCCGATATCCTGCGTCCCTGCCGCCACCGCCTCGTTAACGAGCGGCCCGGATCTGAATTCGCTCCAGGTGTACGTCGCGCCGATGGCCTTCAGCTCCTCGTCGATAAACCCGAGCTCCTTCGCGACGTAAATAGACGAATAGAGCGGAAACGGCTGTGCCCCGATCCGAAGAACGGCGCCCTCGTCCCTCGCCGGCGCCGCAAGAGCCGCGGATATCGAGGATATTAGCAAAACGGTTCCGATTATCGATGTAATTAATTTTTTCATAATTCAACACACTCCCGTCATTTTTAAGGAAAAACTGATTATCGTCATGCCTAAAGGGTGAAAATTTAAAAATGGTTTACGATTGAAACTACGTCTGCCTTCCTGTCGATGAAACATACATCCCCCCTCAGTTTGATCCTTAAATAAGAAAATCCTATATAAATTATATGATTTATGCATTTTACAATACCGCTGAAACCTAAATTTGTCAATGAAAATAAATACACGAAATATTCAGATGCCGCAGAGTCCATGTGGATGACAGAGCAGGCCGAGAGACTGGCGGCCCATGGGAATCTGCGCAGGTCAAAATATTGGGAGATAAGAGGATGTAATTCTAATTTTGAGTCAAAGATGCTTTTATTTGACTCAAAATTGGAATGCGCGACACGATGTCGCGCCGCGCAATGCACAGCATTGCGGCTTCTCTAAGTCAAGCGCGCAGGATGCGAGTTTGACTTAGAATTAGAATAATGAGGAAAAGCGTTAAATAAGGAAGTGATTCAGTGTATGCTGACGACAGAAGGACCGCCAGTTTTAATTGGTGATCCTTCTGTCAGTTGGCGCGCCAGTTCTTCTTGTGTTTCCTCAGCCCTTCCTGCGGATTAACGTCCCGCCCGCGATGGCGAGCGCGAAGACGCCGAAGCCCGCCTCACAGCCCCCGCCCCCGCTTGATTTTTGTGAAGTGCCCTCGCTCTCGACGGCCGTCTTGGAGATAGGCGTATTCAGAGTCTTGGTATAGCGGTTTATGCCGACCGTGTATGAAACCGTCTCTATCGTCAGGTCTTCCGGCGCTGAACTCGTGCCGGTGATCACAAGAGCGGCAAGCTCTCCGGCGCCGCGATAATCCCCTGCGCCGCGAAACGAGTATGACGTGACCGCCGCCGTCGTGAACACATACGGCGACATCACCGCCGACGCGCTGTTCGCCTTGAGCGCGAGGTCGAGCTCCTTCGCTGTGAGGCCGAGCGGAACGTACACTTCGAAGGCGCCGTCGAGGAACAGCTCCCCAGTCACATCGCCGGGCGTCGTGTTCGTGCGGCCCCCGTCGCTCGGCTGATCTATCGGGTCTATCGTGATCGTGACGGGCTTCGACGAGCCGTCCGCCAGCTCGACTTCGAACGTGACCTCGCCGGCATACTCGGCTACGCCGGTTATCTCGACCTGCCCGTCATCGTTGATAACGGCATTGAGGCCCATGTCCCCGAGCTTTTCCAAACCGCTGCTTTTCGGAATATCGGCCGCTTTGATCGTGTTTCCGTTCGAGTCCGTAAATGTTATCGGATCAAAATGCACAGTGCCGTTGGAATCCGGCACGACAGGCTCTACGACAACCTCGTCGCCTGACGAATTATCGCCGCTGTCGTCCGAGTCGCTGCTGTTGCTGCCGTCCGCGTCGCTGGCCTGAAGCTCGAACGCGCCGATATCGGGAACGCCGTTTCTTTCGAATCCGCGCTGATCAAGCGTGGGCGCCAGCGACGTCGAGCCCCTGTTCACCGCCGGCGAGCCGGAGACGCGCAGCAGCGCTATGGTGGGCGTCCCTTTCTGGTTGACCTTCGGCGCGCCGGAGGCCAGGAACTCCGAGACTTTCACGCCAAATGCCGTGTTG
>JAITOY010000029.1 GCA_031289775.1 Synergistaceae bacterium | reverse complement strand
GACAGCTCCCTCATGCGCTGGAGTATCGAATGGGTCTCGTTCAGCGCGCCCTCTGCCGTCTGGATCAGGCTGATGCCGTCCTGCGCGTTTGTCGAGGCCTGGTCGAGGCCCTTGTACTGCGCGCGCATCTTCTCGGATATCGCTAGCCCGGCTGCGTCGTCCGCCGCGCTGTTTATGCGGAGGCCCGTCGATAACCTCTCGATGGACTTCTGGAGCGACTTGTTCGTCGCGTTCAACGCGTTGTAGCTCACCAGCGCCGGTATGTTCGTGTTCACTCTCATTTCTTACTACCTCCTTGTAGTGTGGTTCTTTTGTCCAAGGGACATCCTTGCCCCCCGGAACCTCAGATGGGGACAATAGCGCGCGTTCATACCGCATAGTTCCATCCAACTTCCCCCCTGTGAAGGGACGGCTGAAAACAGCGGATTGCCTGTATCACACCCGGGCGGCCACTGTCGCGGCGCCCGCGAAACCTATGGAGCGATCCCGCGCCGTGAGGCTGGAGCGTACTCTAGCCTCAGAGCGCGGATTACCCGGTAGGGCGATTTATCGTCAGAGGCCTGAAGGTGACGATTGAAACCATATAGCCTCGCTACCCGGTCAGATCCTCACGCCTACCCTACTAGCGGAGCAGCGACAGCACGTTCTGCGGGAGCTGGTTGGCCTGCGCGAGCATCGCGTTGCCGGCCTGGCTCAGCACGTTCAGCTTCGTGAACTCCACCATCTCCTTCGCCATGTCCGCGTCGCGGATGCGGCTCTCGGAGGCCTTCAGGTTCGTGGAGGACGTCGTCAGGTTGTTGATCGTGTGCTCTAACCTGTTCTGGTACGCGCCCAGCTTCGCGCGCTGCATAGACACCTTGTTGATCGCCGTGTCTATGACGCTGATGCTGCGCGCGGCGGACTCTCTATCCGTAACTATGACCCTGTTTATGCCAAGAGCTTCGGCAGACATGTTGCCAATGTAGATCGCCATGTCCTCGCCCTGGTTCGCGCCGATCTGGAAGACCGTCGTGTTGTCCGCGAGGTGGAGATATACTGCCTGGTTCACCAAAGCGCTGTCGCCAAACTTGAACTTGCCGTCGGCGAGGGTGGTGACACCGTTCAATACTTGGACGTAATCCATCGGGTTAAACCTGATGTCGACGTTCGGGTTCACGAGGCCATATATTGTGTTGCCGGTTATGCGCGCGCTGCCGATGGTCTTCGACGCGTCGTGCGCGTCGGTGATAGTCACCTCGAACGTGGCGTCCCTCGCCTCCTGGAGCGTGTTGAGCGACAGAGCCTTTATGATGTCCTCGTCGCCGGAGAAGATGAACCTGCCCGCGTCGCCGAGCACGGCAGACTGGACGACGATTGTGCCCGCGACCGAAAAGAGCCCGTCCGACTGGGGGGTGACGCCGCCATCTCCGACAAAATGCGCGTAGTTCTCGGGGTCGGCAGTAGCTGAGCTTGTATTTTGATTGTATTTATTCTGGCCGAGCCCGCCCTGCTCCGCCGTATTTCCGATCGCGGCGTTCAGTTTGTTCACCAGGTCGCCCACAGTGTCCGTCGAATAGATCGTGAAGCTCGCTGTTTTTCCGTCGCCCTGAGTTATCGTGATGGTCTTCGGATCCTCGAGCAGGAACTTGCCGTTCGCGTCCCAGAACTTGTCGATGTCGAATAGAGCTGTGCCTATAGACGCGACGGTTCCTATGGCGAGCGACCCGCCTCCGACCTGAGCGGAGTGCTTTATCTTGAAGATATCGGTCTTCTGTATTTCGTTGTTCCCGGTTATCAGGAGTTGGACGCCGATTTTGAAGTTGCCCTCGTTTACGATGTTCTGCCCGAACTGGTCTTTGCCGCGAAGGCCGCCGTTCACTATGGCCTTCATCTCGAGAGAGCTCGATGACCAGAGGACTGCCGCGCTGCCGTCGAGGAGCTGCTTTTTGTTGAACTGCGTAGTCGTCGAGATGCGCGTTATCTCCGTCTTGAGCTGGTCGACCTCGAGCTGTATGAACGCGCGGTCCTCCTGCGTCAGTGTGTCGTTCGCCGCCTGAACCGCCAGCTCCCTCATGCGCTGCAATATAGAATGGGTCTCGTTCAATGCGCCCTCGGCCGTCTGGATCAGGCTGATGCCGTCCTGAGCGTTGCTCGCGGCCTGGTCGAGGCCCTTGTACTGCGCGCGCATCTTCTCTGAGATGGCGAGCCCGGCGGCGTCGTCGGCCGCGCTGTTGATACGGAGCCCCGTAGAGAGGCGCTCTATAGACTTCTGAAGCGACTTATTGGTCTGGGTCAGCGCATTGTAAGAGACGAGAGCCGATACATTCGTATTGATACGCATAATTAACAACCTCCATGTTGTTTTTAGTGTAGAACCGAAAGCTTCCTTGCTCCTCGGATGTTGACAAGACGCCGAAGCGTCGTAATTTCCCTATATTCCGCTTTGAAACAAAAGACAGCCAGTACGGCGCTTTTACGCCGGTAATATTCCGCTTAGCAAAGAACCAAAAAATCTATTTTATCCAGCGCGTTCGCGCGCTGCCCGTCTAACTAAAGGACACAAGACATGGGCAGGGATGAGGCGCTCGGATTCAAGTTTGAGGATGGCTGATTTATAACCGGAGGCAAAAGGGCAAAAGATCAATAACCCGGCAGCCTCTGCTTAGCCAGCTTCCTCAAACCATCAGGCATGACCCCATGTCACATATGAATAAAAAGAATTGACACTCTGCATGAATGTAAAGATATTGGTTGGTAAAATTGAATTGTTTGTATAGCTCTTCATCTTCCTCACAACCTCCCTGTCGTGAAAGAAAAATCACCGAAGTCATCCATGCTCCGGGGGCGCCGTCGCCCACGCTTAAAAAAATGCGCTCAACCCTTGTCGTCCTCTCCTCCGCTATGGAACCCCTCCCCCAAAAAACTCTTTATGCAATTACGTTATGCATAATAACACTTCTGCCGCGCATGTCAAGGGGCAAATTAAAAAATTAAAAAATTCATGATTCAACGCTGGATAACCCGCGCTCCGCGCCTATTTCGAGCCGCTCGGCACGGCGGAGCGCCGCGTCGCTATAGTTCCCTCAAATCCGTGGCCGGCAAGAGCGGAGGCAAATTTTTCACTGTACTTTACGCTGAGTTTTTCCAGAATATCCGGCCGGGACGCCATCTCGGACAGCAGCTCATCTACGCCGGCCTTGTACGGCTCTTCATCTGTGTCGAAATATTTCTCCATCTGGAGAGATAACCAGCCGAGGTGAGAGGCGGCGAGCTCCGGGACGAACTCCCAGTAGTCGCGGATCGACCCCCAGATCAACTTCATGGCGCCCAAGACGTCGCCCGACTCCATCATGTCGCTCGCCTGATCCCTCATGCGTATCCATTTTACGCCGTCCGTCTTGCGAACGCCGCCCGACTCCATCATGTTCGAGTAGATCGCGACGTCGCCAAAAAGTATCTCGCGCTTTATCTCCCTTATCTCGTCGTCTATGCCGCCGAGGGAGATAGCTATCTCGATGACTCTCTCCGCTTCGGCGAAACTCGGGAAATGGCAGAGGTCGCGGCCAGCGAGGACGCGCGCGTAATCTTTTGAAAACGCGACCTTTACTTCCGCCGGGACATCATTATTGGCTTTGCCGTAAAACGCACCGGACGCGGCGCGCATCAATACGACCGCTTCGGCGGAGCGCTCCTCCTTCATGAGGAACATGGCGGAGCGCCAGAGCGTCGAGCCGGGCCAGCCGAAGCGCGGCATGTCCACAGCGCTCAACAGCGAGTCCATCTCGATCTGGTACGTTATCCTGTCTCCGTCGTCCGAGGACTCGCCCAACGTCTCCTCTATCTCCTTCAGCCTGTCGAACGACCGCTCTGGCGAGAGGGGGATCAGCGGCAGCTCCCTGTCCGCGAAATAATCGAGCGCGGCCTTTGCGTAGTCCATCCAGCGCCGCACAAAGACGAGCACGGCCGCGTGCGCGTCGATAATCTCCTGATGCGCCTTCACCCAGCGTTTGACCTCGCCCATGTCCCTCATGAACCTCACCTTCACGACCTCGGCTGTCGCCAGGTAGACGTAGCTCTGGGTTACGAACGAGAGCATCTGGCTGCCCGCGTGCATCTCGTCGACAAGGCGCTCGACCTTCGCGCCGTGCGAAGTCCTGCGATTCGTCGAAAGCCCGGGGGCCGCGACTTTTTTGAGCAATTCCCTGATCTCGTCCAACAATATGTCCACGCGGTCGAGCTCGTCCCTCGATTTTTTTATTTTCACCAAAAGCATCTCGTGCCAATCTTTCCTGTCCGGCACAATCCCGGCTTCGTTCATGACGTCGGCGGGGGTGAACTCGAGCGGGGAGAGCGGCGAAACCTCGCGGGATATATAGCTGGCGAAAGGCTCTATCTCCGTGCCCTCGATGAGCGCCCCTCCCTCCGTGCAGTCGTACGTGGGGACAGGCGCGCCGTGTATCATGTTCTCGAGCGTGCGAAGGAACATGAGCCATATCGAGTTCGACAGAACCTCGCCCCCATGCGCGCCCTTCACCTTGACAAGGTCTGAGCGGGCCATGTTCACCCGCATCGCGTCCCTCACCGCCTCGCTGTAGACGCCTCCGGCGTGGGACATGCCGTCGTCCGCGTACGCGAGATCCTGCCCTATCAAGGCTACCGAGGACGCGCCGAGCGTCGTCGATATAGTGTGGCACATATGAGCGACCGATGAGCCGGACGTGACCGCCTGGCCGCCGTACGTATCGACGACGAACCACTTGTCTATCGGCAGCTCCGCCTTCCCTACGACGATCTTCGGGCCGGGCCACATCCCGTAAATCTGCGGGATCGAAACGGCCTGAGAGACGAGGAGTATCTTCGAGCAGTCGTCCGGATAATTGATAATCGTCTCGGCGTAGTACGCGTTGTACGTTTGGATGCCCCTCTCGAGACAGCAGACGATATGCGGCGTTATGCCGTTTCGCAGCAGCTTGTCGAGCACGGCGTCTGTCGCCATTATCACGCACTTGTCCTGTATGTCCTTCAACAGCATGAAGTTTTTGTCGAGCGACGGGCCGGCGGAGACTACGACGAACGGGCGCCCGGTGAACTTCTCCATCAGGCTCGTATATTGATAGCCATAACCTATCCAGGGCGCCATTATGGACATCTGCCGAATCCCTATCATCGTGTCCTCGGCGCTGTTGCCAACCTGCTGGACTCTGATGACGGCCCACTCGCGGACGTCCTTCGCTATCACGGCGAACGCGCGCTCCATAGCCTCGAACTCGCCCGCGTGAACCGAAACGAGGGAGGACGAAACGGAGTACATGCCATACAGGTTGAGCCCTGCCATGAGGGCTTCCTCGCGTATGTCCGCCGTCGCGGACCAGATCAGCTTTTTACGCAGCTCATCCGTCTGCTCTTTGAAAATCGAATTTTCGTCGGGAAACGTCAAAAAAGTCATCGACGCTTTGTCCGGCAGCTCGCGATAAACCCGCGACGTGTGGAGCGTGTAAGCGAGAAGGGCTATGTTCGGCTCGCAGACCACGAGAGACATCGCCTCGCGGGGAAGCGCCCTTATAGACTTGAAGAGGTACGGCGGCGTGCCTATGCCATACTGGAAGAAGATGGACGTCTCGCGCGTCTTGAGGTTCCACGTGAACTTTGGCTCCGCGGAGGACTCGAAAAAAGGCTCGGAGGAGAGGCCTGATATCCAGCGGCCGGCCGGCGTCGCGTTCTCGGCGTGCGCCATTTCGTGCCCCTGGCGGGCCATAAAGTCGGCGAGAACTTTCGCCAGCCTCGGCTGGCTCGCGCTCAGCTTATACATGTTCTCCTGCCAGATCCCCAGGTCGACCGGCGCGCGCAATATCTCCTTAGCCATATAAAAAATTACCTCCGAAGTATGAGCATATATATTTTTTATTTCTTTTTTTTCACTAAGAGATCTGTAACCTTCGCTTGTTTAACTGGCGAGGAGGGCGCCACCGGAATCTCGACCTCGCCGGCCGACGCGGCTTCCTCCGCCGCTTTTTTGTTCTCCGCGACTATGGCAAGCCACAGCTCCTTGCGCCAGACGGATACGTTTCTCGGCGCGTCTATGCCAAGGCGAACCATGTCGCCCTTCACCTCTACGACCGTAATCTCGACGTCGTCCCCCACTCTGAGGGCCTCGCCCGGTTTTCTGCTGAGGACTAACATATCAGTTTGCCTTTTCAGCAGCCAAAGACTGCGCTTTCATCTTCTCTCTCGTGTTATCGTCCAACACGGGATAGCGGAAATCGTAGTCCTCGTTGAGGGCTATGGCCTGTGTGGCTACGCGGGATGACCAGTTGACGACGATAGGCGCCCTCAGGTTCGCCGTCATGTCCCACGGGCGGCCCGGAGGAATGGCGACGACGATCAGGAGAATGACGGCCGTAATGTCGAGCTCGCCTATTTGCTCCAGCGACTCGCGCGGAATTTTGGCGTTGTAGTCGCTTTTTATCGCCTCCGGGGTCGTCACCGGCAGGGCGAGCGAGCCGTCCTCTATGCTGTGGAGCCACATGACGGCGTTCTCCTCGTCCCCAACCAGAATCCACGAGCGTTTGTCCTCGAACCCTGGGATCCCGGCTGGGAAGTTTATCACATCCGCATCATCCACCTCCAAATCCCCAAATCGAGTGGAAGTCAAACTAATCATTGTTTTCCTCCTTAAGGTTCCTGAAGTCCGTAACGCTGATCTTAGCTTTTTACCTCAAAAAGTCCAGCAGGGTAGGCTGGATTATACGGGCTATCGCCGCAAGACTGGCCTCGTAAATTCCGGAGGCCATCTCGTAGTTCGTGATCGTCTCCGCTAGATCCGCGCCGACTGTCTGGTTGTGCAGATCCGTATAACCCGTCCTGTTCGTGATATAGCGGTTCACCGTCGTCTGGTAGCGCGAGATGAGCGCCCCTGCCACAGCCCTGCACTTCAGGAGAGTCGTCATCCAGTTGTCCAGCTCGCCGATCATTGTATCAGATAATCCGTCGATGTCGCCACCCTCGGCAGTATCCACCAGATTGTCGAGCACGCCGAAGAAGTCGATCTTCTTCTGGTTGTCGCCGGTGCGCTGCGTGACGACCTGGTTATAGGGGCCCGCGGCATATGCCGTAACCGGGCTGGATACGCTGGTCGCCGGGCCCGTTGATAAACCAAGATCCTCCAAAGTCGAAATGGACAACGCCGCGTCCACCACGCCGCTCACCTCGAATTTATAGCCCTTCGGCGAGTAGAGCGCGAGATGTTTTTCGCCGTTGCTGTCCGTGATGACCTCGGCCCTTATGTCCTGCCCCTGGAAGCGCGTGTTTATCATATCGGCGAGCTCGTTGACGTCGTTTACGGTCGGCCGCTCCGGCGATACTGTGCTGTCCCACAGGTCTATCGTGTGCGACGCGCCGTATATGCTTATCGTGAGCGTCTCGCCCGCGATGGGCGCCCACGCGCTGAGATCCACCGTGCCCACGAGGGCGTTCGTGAGGCCGTAAATATCGGCCGCGTCGCCATTTATGTCGAACGCTGTGACGGCGGATCCGTCCTTCGCGGCGAGCGAAAGCTGCACATTGCCGCCCGCTGCCGCCATGTCGCTGTCGGAGAAGGAGACGTCGAGCCAGCTTCCGGCGTAGTCGCGAATCCTGTTCGCCACCGTCCGCATGTCCTCGCCGGCCAGCACCGGTATATCGACGGAGTGGCCCGGCGTGCTTATCCTTATCGTGCCGTTCTGCGTCAGCAGCGTGGAGTCGGGGATGCTGGCGCCAGTTACGCCAGCCGCCAAACCGAGCTGCGTCGCTACGCCGCCGGTGAAATCCACGAAGTCGGGGTCGCCGTAGTGATAGTCGACGACGCGAAGCGGCTCGCCCGAGAGCGAATATATGGAGAAGTTGTCGTAAACCCCGCCCGACAGGGCGTTGCCGGTTATGCCCAGCAGAGCGCTCCCGTACTGTCTGTTCACCTCGTCGACTATCTGCTTCGCCACGAGTTCGCCGGTGGCGGTATTGTTCCTGCACACCTTCACATGGAAAACATGCTCGCCGACAGTCACTTCGAGCGTAGCCGGCATGTCCTCGTCGAAAGAGCCCAGGCCGTCGTTGGGGTAAGCGACTGGTATGTTGGGGATGGTGAGCGCCGTGTTTATGCCTAGCGTTTCGGCGTATCTCGTGGCCGCGGCGGTCGCCGAGCTGTCGAAGACGCTGAAGGGCGCGCCGTCCTTCGTGCGGAGCACGAGACGCTGGGTCGCGGACTCCTTGTTGTCGCCGCTGTTGTTGAGCGGGTCGAGGAACGGGTCGGTTCCGTCGGGGGCGTCGGTCTCGACGACGGCCTCGAACCAGTCGCCGCACACGCCGTTTATGCGCGCGGCCAGCTCCTCGAGCGTGAGATCCGCGTCGTCGTTGATCACTATCTCCGCGCGCCTTGTGCCGCTGATGATCTTGATGCTGAGCGGGTTTAGCGTCGTGTCGCCGAGAGTGACTCCAGGGGCGAACTCCTGGCTCTGTATGGCCGTCTCCATGCCCATCATCGCGGCAAAACCTATGTGCGTGTGATCGGAGTTCGTGACTATCGCCTCGCTGCCGATTCTGTTCAATCCGATCGCGGCGGCGGCGCTGCCGAAGCCGTCCAGCTTTATGGCCTTGTCGGACGTTATCTGTATCCATGAGACGCTGTTTCCGTCGTCGTCGATCTTGTTCTTTATCTCTATCTCATAAGTCCCAGGGCCGAGTATCGAGGTGAGCGCGGTGTCGATCACGCTCATGACAGTGTTGAGATTGGCGCCGGTCGCTATCGGAACCCAGTACCTGTTTCCCTCGATCTCGATCTCGAACCCGCCTTCGCCGCTAGTCACAAAAGCGTCGTCGACCGGAGACGTGTCGAGCTGGAACCTGTTGCCCGTGATCGGGGACGACTCGGCGGAGACGCCGTCCGAAAACAGCGGCGTGAGGCCGCCGATGGCGGTGACTGAAAAGGGCTCGTCGATGCCGAACACCGCGTCTGGAACTATCTTGAGCTCACCCGCGCCCGTGACTGTGGCTGTGAAGGGCAAGCCGTCGACGACGTTGGCGGTATTTATCAGGGCCGCTATAGCGGCCAAATTCGCGCCGCTCGGAACCTCCAGATTGTAGACGTAGTCCCCCTGCCTGAACGTGAGGATCCCCGCCGCGAAGGTCGAGAAGGGATACGTCGGATCGTCGAGAGCGTTCGACAGAATCTCGTGCGGGTCGATGATATTCGGCTTGGACGCCGTGGCGAAGACCGCGCCGGGGCCGAAAAGCGCGGCCGCGCCGCCCGTCGTCTCCATCGTGAAGGACGAGCCCGGCTCCCTCGCGACTATGTCGAGCCACTCGATTGTCTCACTTCCGATAGTTTGAGTCTTGTACGCCGCCCATATTCTGGCGTCCGGCAGGTCGTTCAGCTTTCGGGCGACGTCCTCCAGCGTATCGGTGTCGGCCACGTCCACAGTGTAAATACTGTTGTCCCCGAACTGGATGCTGACCTTGCCCGTTGTGCCGGCTGTGCGGCCCGCGAGGCCGTACGCCGCGCCCATTATGCCCTGGGCGAGATCCGTCGCGTCGGTCTCGGGCCAGCTCGTCAGGCTCACAGACTCGCCGGTGAGGCTCTTTATCTGAAGATACTGGATGCCGCGCACCTGATCCGTCACGACGGTAGCCTTCAACAGACTGCTCACATCGCCCATCTCGGTGCTGTTATTGATCAGATTCGCAATCTCCGTGAGCGAGTAGCCGTCGAGCTTTTCGCCGGGGTCGCGGTAGCGGTTGTAGTCGCCCGCGTCGTCGAGGCCATTGCGAATCTCGTCCTCCCAGCGCTCCGGGATACGAACCTTCACGGTCTGCCAGCCAACCTTGAACTCGAGTATCTCGTTGCGCCCCTCCCACTCGAAGTCGAGCGGAAGCTCTATGCCCTTGAGATAATTTGTCGTCTCGTCCTGAGGGAATACGTCGCGGCCGGTGAGCGAGACCTGGCCGGTCTCCATGCGCGCGAACTCCCAGAACAGGTCGTAATTGTTGCCGTCGTAAACGACCTCGCCGTTCGCGCCGAGCCTGAATGCCTTCGTCCCGGTCATCAGGCCGGAGAAGAGGTATTCGCCCTCTATCGTCGAGTTCGCGACGCTCATCATCTCTTTTTTGATCTGACGAAGCTCCTCGCCTATCGCGGCCCGGTCGACGTCCGTCAGCGCGGGGTCGCCGGCGTATATAGTGAGCTCGCGGATGCGCTGGAAGAGATCCGTCATATCGCCGAGGGCGTCGTCCGTGAACTTCAGCCAGGATACGGCGTCGTTCAGGTTCTTTATATACTGCTCCGTCTCCGTCATCATGGTCTCGATGCCCATGCCCTTCGTCACTGCGTTCGGGTTGTCGGAGGCGGCGTTGTACTTCCGCTGTGTCGAGAGCTCCTGCTGAATCTTCAGAAGATTGTTGAGGTTGGTGTGCATGTCGTTCAGGAGAAGGCTCTGCATCATGTTGTTCGTAATTCTGTATGTCATAAGAGTCACCCGCCCTTTATAGTCCGACGCGGCCCATGCCGTTTATGATACGGTCAAGCATGTCGTCGATTGCCGTCATGTAGCGCGATATAGCCCCTACGCCCTGCTGGAATCTTATTATGTCCATCAGCTCTTCATCTGTGTTGACGCCCATCACTGACTCGCGCAGAGTCTGGAGTTGGTCGGAGACGTTCTGCTGGGCCTGAAGCATGTAGTTCGCCGTGTAGCCCTGAGTGCCCAGGTCGGCCATGAACAGCTTGAAATAGTCGCTGAAGTCGGCCGTCCCGGACTCGAAGACCTTCGTGATCTTCAGTTGAGCCATCCTCAGTATGTTCGACCAGTCGCCCTCGCCCATGGAGTAGCCGTTTCCATCGCCAGAGGCGCCGGCTATGAGGCTTTTGTCGGTTTTGAGCGCGCTGTTCAACTGGAACTGGTTCAGCGTCGAAGCGCCGTAACGCGCGCTGATGTGCTCGAAAAACGCTGTGCCCGTCGTGTTCGCGTTCGCCCCAACGCCGTGCCCGGAGTAGTGAACCGCGTTTATCTCTGTGACCATCTCGTAGACGATATTGTCGAAGTAGTCCTCGAGGCCCAGGATCATATCGTCGCGGGTCTCGAGCATCGCGTAGATCTCGCCGTTCGTGATCTGAGGCTCTACCCTTATAAGAGTGGCGCCGTTCGGCGAGTAAAGCGAGCCGTTCTCGCTGTAGCGAGTGTTGAGGCCGTGGAGATTCAGCCGGATGCCAGTCCCAAAGCTGTCGAGAGTGTCGGCCATTCTGTTCACCCACGTCCAGTCGTTCGGGAAGCTCCCGGACTGTGTCTTGAATATCCTCGCGTCCGCGAAGCTGTTGCTCTCGGACAGATAATGGCTGTCGTCATATATAAAATACGCGTCGTTTACGAAAACGTCGCCGCCGACCGTCCTGTCAGTTATGATCGTCGACGTGGCGTCCGCGCTTTCGTTGAACTGCATGTAGCTCGTGGTGTTGTCATTGTACGCGGATTCGACCAGCCCAAGCCGGCGCGCCGTCGACAGGTTGCCGCTCGAGCCGCAGACGTCCGAGGGCAGGATGTTGATCCTGTTCGCCTCGCCCGAGACGTCGCTCGTGAGCGCGAGGTAATACGTGCCGTCCGGCTCGCGCACGACAGTCGCGTGCAGCCACTCCTCCGGCGAGGACGGGGCGACGCCGGGCGGGTTCGTCTTGTACGCGGCGTCGTTGTCCGCGGCGACGAGGCTGGTCTTGTACGCCGCGTTTATCTTGTTCGCTATTGTCTCGAGCGAGTCCGATTCGACGACCGTTATCTCGACGGCAGGGTTTTTGTTCGCTATTCCCATCTCCTGCGCCAGAGTACCCCTGAAGTCCGTTATCGAAAGTATGTGGCCCCTCATGACCTCGGTGTTCGACGCCTCGATAGTGAGAGCGCCGTTGTCGTCCACCCGCGCCCTGAACGCCTGCTCGTTGCCGTCGTCCGGGTTCCTGATAGCCTCTATGGCGTTCGCGATATCGTCGATAGTGAGGTCGGCGCCGACGCTCGATGGAAGCGTCGCCCCGCAGTTCGTGGCGCTGAAGTTCCAATTCGCGCCGTCGAACTTTATATTTAAATATGTCTCATAAGGGCCGGCCGCTATCTTGAACTCGTACTCATCAGGGTCGCCCGGCAGAGGGGCGCTCTTTACGACGCCGTTGTCCGCCGGAACCAGGCTGAAATAACTCTTGCTCAAGGCCTGTACGCCCGCGTTGCCCACCTGAAGCGAAAACGAGCCGTCGAGGTTGAGCGCCTGGGTTTTGTCGTAGATGCCGTCTATCCTGTCGCCGCCTGTCGACTGGCCTCTCGCGCCGCCGACCATCCACGTCTTGCCGTTCGAGAGGCGCTCGACGAACAGCTCGTGGAGCCCGTCGCGGCCGCATAAATTTGGCGGCGTCGCGCCGCGCTCTATCACGACGGAGGCCACGCTGAGGTCGCTTATGTGGTCGTATTGGTTATACTCGATCTGCACGTCGTAATAGCCGAAGTTGCCCACCATCGGCACGAGCACGAGGTGGCGCGTGTTCTTTATGCCGCCGGACGAGTTGTACTGCGCGGCGCCCTGAACGAGCAGCCTGCCGTTGAGCTCTATCTTGTAGTCCCCGTCGGCCTCGTCCATCGTCGGGCTTCCCACCGTGGCGCCGGTGAGCTTGCAGAGCCTCTCCGCCAGAAGATCGCGCTTGTCGAGAAGGTCGTTCGGGTTCATGCCGGCGCTCTGCGCGGACGAGATCTCGCCGCAAAGGACGGCGATGTCGTCTATAAGCTTGTTCGATTCTTTCACCATGTCGTAGACCTGGTCGTTGAGGACGCTCCTGTACTCGTCGTAACTATTCCTCATGCCCAGCAGGGACGTGATGACGTTCTCGGCGCTCGACAGCATCGTCTCGCGGACCGTCGATATCTCGGGATAGCTGTGCAGCGCCTCGACGTCTGTCCAGAACTGGTCGAGCACGTCCTTGAACGTGTTGTAGTTCAGCGAGCCGACGTAATATTCCATGTTGCTTATGTTTGCCGCCTTCGTCTCCCAATAGCCGAGCGTGGGGAGCTGGGCGCGGTATTGGGCGTCGAGGAAGAGGTCGCGCATCCTGTCGATGGACTCCACAATGACGCCCTGCCCAACCAGAAGCGTGCCCTCGGCGCTTGGGGTGTTCTCCCGCGCGTTGACGCGCTGGCGGGCAAAACCCTCCGTCCCGGCGTTGGCGATATTGTGCCCCGCGGTCTCTATTCCTCTCGTGTAATAACTCAGCGCCTGGCTTCCGGTTGTGAGACCCGCGAATAAATTGCCCATATTTAAAACCTCCGACCCGCTATAATTTTCATGCCGCTCAACCCTACAGGCCCACGCGTCCGACGCCGGTTATTATCTGGTCGATAACCGCGAAGAGGGTGGATATGAACTGGGCCGACTTGTTGAAGCTGTTGTTCATATCGACGAGGTTCAACATCTCCTCGTTTGTGTTGACTCCCATGATCGACTGTCTCTGTATGTTCACCTGCTCGACTATGTAGTCCTGAGTCGTGAGCGACGACATGGCCCGCTCGCCGAACGCGCCGAGATTGGCGGTGAAGTCCAGATAGAGGTCGTTGAAGTTGCTCACGCCTCCCTTAAAAAGTTTTGCCTGCTTCAGCCTCGCAAGCTCCAGGGCGTTCGACCAGTCGCCCGCGCCCATCGGCGCGCCATTGCCGTCGCCGGATTGCGTCGCGAGGCGGCTCTGGTCGTTGAACGCGGCCTCGTCTATCGCTAACTTTCCAAAAGCCCCGTACTTGTTCGTGATCTGGTCGAAAAACTCGAGGCCGGTTATGTTTTCGTAATCGCCTATGCCAAAACCAGCGTAGTGCGTGGCGTTGAACTCGGTCGCGAGGCTGTACATGATCTCGTCGAACGTGTCCATCTGGGAGAGCAGGACGTCGTCGCGCAGCTTCAGGTTCGCGAATATCTCGCCGCTTGTCAGGGGGTGTCTCACGAGTATCGTCGTGACATTGCTGCCCGGAATCAGCTCGCCCGTCTGTGGATCCCGCTCGCCGTCGCCGTTCAAGGAGAACCTCACCCCGTAGATTACCTCCCGGAACGAGTCCGCCTTCGCGATGCCATTCGGCTGGATGTAACGAGCCTCCAGGAAGCTGTTCGACGCGGAGAGGTAGCGATCGCCGTCGACGATGAAATACGCGTCGTCGACGAAGACGTCTCCCTTGTCACTCGTCACGACTGTATTATTCTCTCTGTCGAGCTGTATGTAGTTTGTGACGTTATCCTGTATCTGGGTTATTCCGCCCGAATCGACGAAGGTCGTGGCGCCGACGAGCCCGAGCCTCTTCGCGGTCTCTATGGAGTCGTTGTTAATCCCGCAGGCGGACCCTGACAAAACGTTGATCCGGTTCGCCTCCCCGGCGACGTCGCTCGTTATGACAAGGAAACAGTTCCCGTCGGAGTCCTGCTCGACAGAGGCGTGCACCCACTGCTCGGGCGACAAGGGCGGCGAGTTCTCCGGAATCGTAGTATAAAATGGATTCCCGTCCGAATCCAGCCTCGTCGTGTCGTATTTGTAGGCGTTGTTTATCTTGTTCGCTATAGTCTGAAGCGAGTCCGTATCGACGACTTCTATTAAAACTATCGGATTGGCATTCGCGAGCCCCGTCGTCCGCGCGAGGTCGCCGAGCATGTCCGTGATCGAGATGAGCTGTCCCGACGGCTTGTTCTCCGCCGTCTCGCCCTCGAGAATGAGGGCCGAGCCGCTTCCGTCGAGCGTCGCCGATATATGGCCGTCGTAATTGGTGTCGATGAAGCCCTGGATATCGGCGAGCGTAAGCGCGCCGCCGGGGCCGGTGGACGTGGCTGTGTTGCCCCGATTGTCGGTGATATCCCAGTTGGCGCCGTTCCACTCCAAGGTGATCGTGCTCTCAAAGTCGCCGGCGGCGATCCTGAACGAGTACTTTTCGTCGTCGCCGGGCCCTGGAACCCCTAGGAACAGGCCGTCCGCCGCTGATTTGCTGTAGACGCGCGCGCCGTTCGAGCCCACTTGCAGCGCAAACGACCCTTCCCTGCCCAGCGCGTCCGTCGAGGAGGTTGCCGGTATTCTGTCCGCGCCATACCCTACTGTCCAGTACATCTCGTCAGCGTCGCGAAGAACCTCCAGCAGGTGAGCGCCGTTGACCGGGCAGAGCTGCTGCTCGGTCGAACGACGCTCGATGACGACGCCCGCGACATTTTCGTTGCTCGACAGGTCGTACTGGTTATATTCGATCTGCACCTCGTAATAGTTATTATTGGTCTCGTTCTTGACGAGCACAAGGTGTCTCGTATTTGTCCCCTGCACCAAAAGCACTCCGTTGAGGCTTATCTTGTAGTCGCCGTCTAGCTCGTCTCTCGCTGTGCCCACCTGGGCGCCGGTCAGGCGAATAAGTTTGTCCGCCAGAAGATCGCGCTGGTCGAGGAGGTCGTTTGGCTCGCCCCCGGCGACGCGAACGGCCTTGATGCCCTGATCGAGTATGGCTATCTGGTCTATATAACCGTTGACGTCGTCAACCAGAGACTTTATGTCGTTGTTGAGCTCATCGCGGTACGACTTGTACGCGGAGTAGAGGTCGTTCGTGAACTTGGACAGAGTGTCGGCCTGCTGCAGAAAGACGTTGCGGATCGCGGGCTCGTAGGGACGAACATGGACGTCCTGCAACGCGCTCCAGAAATCGTCGAGGACGGTGTTGAGCTCTTTTTCGTTTATGTTCGCGATGAAGGTCTCGATCCTCTTCACTCCGTACGTCATAGTCTCCCAGTACACCTGTTCGACTGTGCCGCGCCTGTACTGAGCGTCGAGGAACTGGTTGCGCATACGCTCTATGGCGGTTATCTCGACGCCCGTCCCGAGGTAGCTGACGTTCACCGCTGAAATGAGGCCAACCGACGCCTGCGTCGACGCGACCTGGCGGCTGTAGCCTTCCTTGTTCATGCTGCTGACGTTAATGCCGGCAAGTTCCATGCTTTTCTTGAAATATTCGTTGGCTCTGCGTCCGGTCTCAATACCGTGGTAGGTGCTGACCATAATCATTCCTCCCGCCTAACAAGCGAAGTTCTTTCTTCCGAACCAGAGCGCGCATCCCTTGCCTCCGGCCCGAGTTGGCCGCGATGCTCCCGCACCGCAAGCGCGACGTCCTGTCGCGGGTTTTATAAAAAAGCTGGCGTATCCTTATAACGCGTCCCGCAAATCCGAAACCTCGGCACAAAAACCCAATGAGACAGAAAACCTATTCGTCTCATTCGTTAGTATCGACTGCGAGTATTTAAAACTTTTGGGGATTCCAGAAAAAAGATGTATATTTTTATAAAGATCTAAAAAACAGGAACCAGAGAGGGTTCCTGTTTTCGCTTTGTCAGCAATTTAATGATAGAAATTGCATTAAATTGTTAGATTCTCGTGTCGAATGTGCCCATGGCGCCTACGCCCAGGAACTTCTGGCCTAGTTTTTGCCACTCGCTTATCAGCATCTCGTTCAAGGTCTTGGCTTCTTCCATCAGGCGAGCCAATATCGCCATCTCCATCTTGAGCTTTTTTACGGTCTCCATCATTTTTTTTGCGGAGTCCTCGATGAGTTGAGCTTCGTCCGCGCGCTCCGCTCCGGCGGCGCGAAGGGCCGAGACTATGTCGGAGACCACGGCGGCGCAACCCAGATCCCTGGACAAGTCCTCAGCGGACCTCGTTCGTTTCGTCTCGATAGCCTGGCACCGCACTGAGACGTGGCGAAGGCCGGACATCAAATCCTGCAAAACAGAGAGACGCCCACCTTTTAGGGCCTCTCTCTGTTTTAAGGTATTATCCAGCAACTCAGACAGGATCTCGTCCTGTTTAAGGAGCGTGTCGGCAAGCAGAACAGCCTTTGAGGGCATCAGTCTTCCGTTCTGTTAATACCGGCCCAGATGAGATTTTTCGCGAGAGCGTCAAGGTCGGGGTTGTACGCGCCCGCCTCGATCTGCCGCTTCAAGTCGCGCACCTTGTCCTCCCTGACCTCGGGAACCTTCGCGAGTTCAGTCGAGATGTTAGCCATCTCTCTGGCGAACTCGCTCACAGCAAAGCCGTCCCGCGACTCGCGCGTGTCGTCGAACCACGCGCCGCGCTTTGCTTTCACTCCGCTTACCGGACTTACGCCTGAGATATCATTTAGTTTTTCGATCATTTCACTTTCACCTCTTTGGGCGAGAACATCTTGTAACTCTATTATCGGACGAATCCGCCCCGTCTTTAGGGAAGTAGATTTATTGCGATTTATAGCCGTTTTTTAGCGTCGTATCTCGAATCGTCGTCCTCCCAGCTCAACTCGCCAAGGCCGCTGGTGAGCTTGAACATGCCAATATCGACAAGGTAGGATATCTTCCTCTCCTCGACGCCAATCATCTCGGCAACGTCGCCTATCCCCATCCTGCGCTCCGGATAAGTGGTAAGGACGCCGCGCACCCTCCGGTATAGAGCTTCCTCCTCAGCATAGCAATCAGGACATGTCGGGCGTCCGCCAGTATATTTGACGAAAGCCTTGCCGCAGATACCGCACTTTATGAGATCAAACTGCCCTGTCGACATATCTCTTCATACTGCCCCCGCTCTTACTCCAAACCACCGCGCCGTTCACCGAGGCGCCAAGTCCTTCGAGAGCCCGCGCGGCCGCCCTGATTGTGCTGCCGCTCGTGAAAACGTCGTCGACGATGAACACGCTCGCGCCCCCTGGCAGCCCGCTGCCAGTGATAACGTCCTCCGGGAGGTTTCTGTCCTCGACGCCGGACTTCAGCGCCTGCCTCAAAGACCCTCGCCGCCAGGAAAGAGGCGACTTCACAGGGATACGCCACACGCTGCCGGCGCCCCTCGCGATGAACTCCGCCTGATTGTAATCCCTTTCGCTATATTTATGCAAGGGAACAGGGATTAAAAAATCAACATTCGGCTTCGCGAATCGCCGGGCAATGAGCTCTCCCATCAAAAACGCCGTTCCTCGCCCGTTTTCGTACTTCATCGACAACACCGCGTCCCTCGCCGGCCCGGAGTATGAAGAGACAGCAAAGCAGCGCGGCGCGGCAGGGTGTAAAGCGCACGGCGCCGCGCCGCCGCAGTCCACGCAAAAAATCAGCGCGTCCTCCATCACCGACTCCAGACACTCACCGCAAAAGGGCGTCCCCAGCTTTCCGCACAAGGGACAGGAGGCCGGCCAGGCTACATGCAGGAGAGAAGCGAACAACCCCCCCGCGAGCGAGCCCAAAAAACCCAACTGAGGCCGCTACGCGGAGGCCGCGTCCTTGCGGATGGCGTCCGCCCTGTCCGTGTCCTCCCACTTCGGGGCCGGGGTGAGATCGATCCTGCCCATGTGGCCATACGAAGCGATACGGCGGAACTGCGGATGGCGAAGCTCCAAGTCCCTGATTATCGCGGCCGGGCGGAAGTCGAAGT
Source organism: Synergistaceae bacterium (assembly GCA_031289775.1). GTDB lineage: Bacteria > Synergistota > Synergistia > Synergistales > Synergistaceae > JAITOY01. The sequence continues at coordinate 4,610 of JAITOY010000029.1, read as the reverse complement.
GCTTGCGGACGAGCTCCGTGATTTTGCTGTCGGATATCTTGCCCGTCCCATACGTCTCCACCATTATCGAGACGGGGTTCGCGACGCCTATCGCGTAGGCGACCTGTATCTGACACCTGTCGGCTATTCCGGCCGCCACGATATTTTTCGCCGCGTAGCGGGCCATGTAAGCCGCCGACCTGTCGACCTTCGTCGGGTCCTTGCCGGAAAAAGCGCCGCCGCCGTGCGGCACCACGCCGCCGTATGTGTCGACTATTATCTTGCGCCCGGTGAGGCCGGAGTCGGCCTGGGGGCCGCCGAGCACAAAACGCCCCGTCGGGTTCACGAATATCTTCGGTTTGCCGTCCAAAAGGGCCTCGGGGAGCATGGGGCGAATGACGTGCTCCGTGATGTCGGCCTCTATCTGGCTCTCGTCGACGGCTGGGTGATGCTGGGTGCTTATCACGACCGTGTCGACGCGAACTGGCTTTATGCCGTCGTACTCGAGAGTCACCTGGCTTTTCCCGTCCGGACGAAGGTATGGAAGCACGAGATCCTTGCGAATCTGCGAGAGCTTTCTGGCGAGCTTGTGGGCAAGCGAAATCGGCGCCGGCATGAGCTCCTCCGTCTCGTTGCAGGCGTAGCCGATCATCATTCCCTGGTCGCCAGCGCCTATACGCTCGATATCCTCGTCCGCCAGCTCGGACTCGCGAACCTCCAGCGCCTTGTCGACCCCGCGCGCGATGTCCGGCGACTGCTCGTCTATCGCGGTTATGACGGCGCACGTGTCCCCGTCGAAGCCGTACTTCGCCCTCGTGTAGCCGACGTCCTTGATCGTGTTTCGCACGATCTTCGGTATGTCGACGTATACGCTTGTGGATATCTCGCCGGTAACTACGACCAACCCCGTGCTGACCAACGTCTCGCAGGCAACCCTACCCATAGGCTCCTGTTCAATAATCGCGTCGAGAACGCCGTCGGAGATCTGGTCCGCGAGTTTGTCTGGGTGTCCCTCTGTCACTGACTCAGACGTGATAAGGTACCTCTCTTTGCTCATCGAACATTCCTCCAGATTCGCCCTAAAGGGCATAAAATATTAGACATCTTGTAGCACGTTTCCCTATAATTGGCAAGCCAATTAAACCATATTAAACCAGGGAATTAAATCAGGGAACTGGAGGGTAAAGAGCAAAAACCCCTTTACGAATACTCTATCGGCACCCTCTGGAGCACCATCAGGCCCTCGCGATTCTCAAATCCGCTGTGCCTCAGGAATGGGGCCAGGTCGCTCGAGTAGCTCGTGATTATCGGGATGTCCTTCACGGCCGGGTGCGTCAGCGTGTAGGATATGAGCCGCGTGCCAATACCCTTGCCCTGGTGATCCGGGTGGACGAGTATGTCCCACATGGAGCCCCTGAAGACGAAATCCGTAAGCATCCGGCAGAACGCCACGAGTTTCGATTCGTACCGCACGGAGAAACAAAGGTTCGAGCCGGCGAGCATCCGCTCTATCTGGTCGAGCGAACGGCTCTTCCCCCAGTGAGTGAAACGGTAGAGATCCTGGAGCTCCGCCGGCCGCACCGCAAATTTGCTGTCATAAAAAACATAAGTAAAATCGTCCACGCCTTGTCTCTGCCGGCCGACTAGAACGGCGCGCCTCCGAAAAAACCGAGCGGGCCGTTCGCGCCGCTAAACGCTTTTCCTGTTCCGTCATCCTCGTCAAACTCCATAAGGGCAAACGAGGAGAGCGCCCGGCGCGCGCCGCCGCCCAATACCTCCTCCGAAACATCGAGCTGGAGCACCTGCCCCGTTCCGCAATGAGGACAAGTCCACTTGACCCGCGCGACTCCGTCGCTGTCTGGAGCGTCAGCCAGCACTTTCGACTCGCCGCAGTTTTGACACCCAACTATTAACATTCCACTCATCCCCTTTCGCGTTTATTTGCCGCCGAGAGGCATAAAGAACCTCCCGCCTCACTCGCCCAGCACTATCCTCACGTCAACCGGGCCCTCCGTATAGATATCGGCCGCGGCTACGAGGGAGACAGAGCTGGCCTCGCTGAAATCGCTTATTTTGTCGACCGCGTCATAAAAATCCAGCGAGTCGAGGTTGCCCACCGCGCCGGAGATCGGGTCCGGCAGGATGCCTTTCGCCACGGCCTGACGGTTGAGCTGCTTCAGCATCGTGTAGAGAATATCGGCCGCGTTCTCCTGCCCGAGGCCTCCTTTTATGGTTTCGGTCATCAGAACCTCATCCTTTTGGAAAATCAGCCTGCTGTCGAAAATGTCGACAACCCCGTTCACCAGCTGGCCCTGCACGACGTTCGCCGGGGCCGTGAGACGCAGGAGTTTGCGGCCCTTCGCGCCGCCGAGCGTCTCGTAAATCTTTTTTTTCTCATTTTCGGTTATGGCGGCCTTTGGAGGCGCGTCGCCCGCGCCCAATATCCCGGACTCGCGGTTTTTCACGGCCAGAGCCTCCTCAGCCAGGCGCGCGAGCCTCGCGAGCGCCGCGCCGATATCCGCCGGCTTCGCGCCGCCCTCGACGGAGACCTGAGCCAGCAGCTCGCCCTGGAAAGCGATGACGCGGCCCTCCCGCATCTCCGCAAGCCCTCGCTTGAGCTGTTCCGTCTCGCCCCTGAGAGACGCGACGGACTTCTCCATCTGCGTTTTCTCCTTGTCGAGCGCCGTTACCTGAATTGTCAGCCGCTCGCGCTCGCTCTGAAGGCTCGCGGCCTGCCTCTGCGCGTCCGAGAGCTTCACGGAGACCTCGCCCAGGTCGCTGGACGCCGTGAGAAGCGCCCTCTCCATCGCGCCAAGGTCTATATTGGCCATAGCGAGCTCGAACTCCATGCGCCCGAGCTCGCCCTCCCTGTCGTGCTGATCCGTGAGCAGCCGCGCTATCTCGCCCTCGAGGTAGTTCACCCCGAAAAACGCCCTGCGCACCGACGCGGACATGTAGGCGGCCGCGCAGAGCGTCAGGATGGCGACCGCGACGCCTGTAAACGTCGTTATCACGGTGGACGTGTATCGGGGACGCAGGCCGAGCAGAGATATTCTCCTCTTGCCAATCCTCATGCCGAGCACGTCGCCGACGTAAGTGACTAGCGCGCTGATCGCCGCGATTATCAATATGAGCTGCCAGTTGAACTCCGACGCGGAAAACGGCAAACGCCCACCTCCCTATAGCCTCACAATATTTACTCTATCACTCCAGCCGCCGTTCACTATGGAGCTTTGTCCAATTAACAAGCGGAAAAAAGCGATTCCTCGATCATAATATCACCATTGGGAATTTCCGTGCGAGGGAAAATCACGACTTCATGACTTCCGGGGACGTCATTTTATTTATGAAATTTTAAAAAAACTTCGCGCCGTGACCCTTTACAAAACTGAGGATGTAGCGTACGATGTTTGCGGCCATCTTGCACAGAAGGTGTATGGCGCTTTACATGGATGTGTTTTCACACATGGAGGTGTGAGCGATGCGGATCAACACTAACATTCTGTCTCTTGTCTCGTATAACGCGACGATGAGAGCGAGTTCGAATCTTGCCAAGTCAATCAAGCGGCTCTCGACGGGGTTGAAGATCAATTCCGCCTCGGATGACGCCGCAGGCCTTGCGATATCGGAGAAGATGACGGCCCAGATAAAGGGCCTCGATCAGGCTACGCGCAACGCGCAGGACGGCATTTCGCTCCTCGCCACAGCCGAAGGCGCGCTGAACGAAATTCACTCCATCATGCAGCGCATGAGAGAACTGGCGGTTCAGGCCGCGAACGATACGCTCACGGTTCAGGATCGTGGATATATAAAGCTCGAGATCGATCAGCTCACCACTCAGATAAACGACATAGCCACACAAACCCAGTTCAACAAAAAAAGAATCTTAAACGGCGAATCCGCCGTCTTATGGAGCACGTCCACGATGGACATAGGCGTGCTCGTCTCCGGCACGCTGCTGTCGAAGGACATTTTCGGCCAGACGAAAAACGCCGAGGGAAACTACAAAATAACTCTGGAGACTATCCAGATCGGCAGCGAGCAGGTGCAGAAGTCGAATATTTTATACCTGAAGCACGGCACGCAGGAGTACGACACCTTGATAAACCCATACTCCGGCATGTCGGCCCTCGACGCGCTCAATATTGTCGAGGGCGTTTGGAGGATAGAGAGCAGGAGCGAGCCGTTCGGGGGGATTACATACACCGGTTATCCACCAAGCGGATCGCCATCAACCGGCATCGATCCGAATATAGTCGGCGCAGAGCTCGACGCTCCGGGTAATTTGCCGGCTGGATCGTACTACATTAGGCTGTCGGACAACGTGCCCATGATGGCAACGATCGACGAGGTCGGCGTTCTGGGGGTAGACCAGAGCGGCTCCCCTAATGACAGAGCGCTCTCGGATTTTGACGCGGAATTCACAGTTAGCCACACCGCCAGCACAAGTTCGACTACAGTCGTTTATCGGGAAGATGTGGGAGCCACAAATTCCGGCACCGTAAACACAGGCGGCGACACCAATATCTTGGTGAACGCTAACAATGATCTGAATATAGTCACGCAATACGTCGTGCAGAGCACGGACGACAAGGATCTAGTGGCAGGAAACATAACCATCGATGCGGGCA